>JBDTKD010000185.1:0-7471 GCA_039935515.1 Bradyrhizobium sp. | reverse complement strand
GTCCCGCTGACCGGCCAGGAATCGGGTGATGTCGCGCAGATATTCGCGTTGCAGCGACAACGCGTCGTATTCAGGGTGTCCCTGAAAAAAGATGAATTGGCTGCGCAGCCGCTTGGCAAAGATATCGACGCCGGCTTCCGGCGATTCAGTCAAAACCCGATAGCCACGCGCGGTCAGATCGCTGCTGCGCAGGGCGTTGAAGCGCGAATGCGATATCTTGAGCGGCGATGTGACATTCTTCAGCAGCCCGTCATCCGCCGCCCTGGAACAGTCGAAAATACCCGAGCATTTCGCATCGAGGCGCTGTCGCTCGACGCCGTCAAGATGCAGTACCGCGGCATGCGCGGCAAGACACGACCAGATCGTCGAACGCGTGTTGGCCTCTGCCCAGTCGATCACCGCCGTAAGCTCCCGCCAGAACGGCTCCTCAGGAAGGGTCGCGGCGTTCGGTTCGGCGCCGGTTACGATCAGCGCGTCGATGTGCAGGCGATCGAGGTCGGCGATATCGGCGTAGTGCCCGTCGATGATCTGCTTCGCGATCTGCGAGCGCTTGATCGACGGCAGCGAAAAACAGTGAAAATGGATGCGGCGCTTGCCCGCGGCCGTCTTCAGAAGCTGGGTAAACTGCCGTTCGGTCGCCTGCAGCGCCGAGTCCGGCATGTTGTTGATGAGGCCGATCGTGAGCACGTCGTCGACGGCTTTGCGGCCGGGTTCGAATCGATCGGCGTCGCGCCGCGCGGCAGCGACAGGCGCAGGTCTGACGATTTGCCGATGTTTGTCGAACAGCAGGGCCATGCCGGGTTCGGGCGGTCTATTCCGCTGCCTCCTGGTTCGGGTGTTGCGAACAGGCCTGCGCCAGCGCCTGGTCGATATCTTCGATGATGTCGCTGATGTGCTCGATGCCGATCGAGAGGCGGATGGTCTCCGGCAGCGCGCCGGCCTTGCGCTGCTGTTCCGCAGACATCTGGCGGTGCGTGGTCGACGCCGGATGGCAGGCGAGCGATTTGGCGTCGCCGATATTGACCAGCCGCGTGATCAGCTTCAGCGAGTCATAGAAGGCCTTGCCGGCTTCGAGGCCGCCCTTGATGCCGAATGTGAACAGCGATGACGCGCGGCCATCGAGGTATTTCTGGACCAGCGCATAATACGGGCTGTCGGGAAAGCCGGCGTAGTTGACCCAGGCGACGCGCGGATCGCCATGCAGGAATTCGGCGACCTTGCGGGCGTTCTCGACGTGCCGCTCGATCCGCAGTGCCACCGTTTCGATGCCCTGCAGGAGCAGGAAGGCATTGAACGGCGAAAGCACGGATCCCATGGTGCGCTGATAGACGCTGCGCGCCCGCTGGATATAGGCGCTGGGGCCGAATTGCCTTGTGTAGATCAGGCCGTGATAGGACTGATCGGGTTCATTGAAGGCCGGGAAGCGGCCCGCATGCTCCGCCCATGGAAAACGGCCGCTGTCCACGATGGCACCGCCGAGCGTGGTGCCGTGGCCACCGAGAAATTTGGTCAGTGAATGGATGGCGATATCGGCGCCATAATCGAACGGCTTGAGCAGGATCGGGGTGGCGACGGTATTGTCGACCACGAGCGGGACGCCATGGCGATGCGCGATGCCGGCAAGGGCTTCGATATCGCAGACATTCCCGGCCGGATTGCCGATGGTTTCGCAAAACACCGCCTTGGTGTTTTCGTCGATCAGCTTCTCGATCGCATCCGGTTGATCGCTGTCGGCGAAGCGGGTGGTGATGCCCTGGCGCGGCAGGATGTGCGAAAGCAAGGTGTGCGTCGTGCCATACAATTGCGGAACGGTGACGATGTTGCCGCCAGTGTCGGCCAGGTTGATCAGCGAAAAATGCAGCGCCGACTGACCGGTGGCGACCGCGAGCGATCCGACACCGCCTTCGAGCTCGGTGACACGCTGTTCGAGCACGGCGGTGGTTGGATTGGCAATCCGGCTGTAGCGGTAACCTTCCGCCTCGAGATTGAACAGGGCGGCACCGTGGTCGGCGCTATCGAAGGCATAGGCGGCGGTCTGGTAGATCGGAACCGCGACGGATTTGGTCGTTGGATCAGGTTCGTAGCCGGCGTGAATTGCAATGGTTTCCTTGCGCATTGTTCACCTCTACGTCCGGACACCGCATTTCGGATGCGTTTTGTCTGCCCGCATCGTTTCTAGAAGGGAGGCGTCGCCCGGGCAATAATTCGCGCAAAGATTGACGAACTAACCCTAATGGGGTGGCATCAATTGATTAAAATTTGAATCAATTGATGCTGATGCGTGACGTCATCGTCGGTGCTTCAGCCCACCGCGCGCCTGACCTGGTCGCCGATCTGGATCAGAACGCGCCGGCCTTGCGGAAGAACGGCGCCCATGGCGTGGAAGTTGTGGATCATGCCGTCATGACAGTGATGCTCGACCGCGACGCCGGCCGCAACGAGCCTTTCCGCGTAGGCGTTGCCTTCATCGCGCATCGGATCGAACTCGGCGGTATGGATAAGGGCGGCTGGAAGCCCCGCCAGATCGGCCGCGCGCAGTGGCGATACCCTGGGATCGGCGGGGTCGGCGCCATCAGGCAGATAGTCGGCGAGATCCGCCGCGAGCAGGGTCCGGTCGAGCAGATAATTTTCTGCGAACGCATCGCGCGATGGCGATGTTCCGCCGAAATCAAGCACCGGACAGATCAGGCATTGCAGCAGGATCGCAGGCCCGTCATTCCGTGCGGCATCCTGGCAAACCGCGGCGGCAAGCGTGGCGCCGGCGGAATCGCCGCCTGCCACGAGTTTCCCGGCGTCGATGCCGAGCGTTGCGGCATGCTGGGAGACCCATTTGGCGGCCGTGATCGCATCGTCGACCGCCGCCGGGAACTTGTGCTCGGGCGCAAGCCGATAGCCGACCGATATCAGGCGACAGCCGGTCGCTCCCGCAAGGCCCGCACAAAGCGTGTCGTGCGTGTCGATACTGCCGGCGACCATGCCGCCGCCGTGAAAGAACAGGAAGCCCGGCAGCAATCCGTCGCGATCATGGCTGGGGATGTAGAGTCGATAGGGGATATCGCCGGCCGGCCCCGGCAGGACGCCGTCGATCCTGGCAATCTCCGCGGCTTCGCCGCGCGCGAGTTCCATGATTTTTGCAAGGGACTGGCGGCGATCATGCACGCTGATCGGCGATCGCTCGCGCGGCGAAGCGGCCGCCATCATGGCAAGAAAGCGCTTGGCGAGGGGATCGAGCGGCATATCGGCTCCAGTATCGGAAGGCGGCCACCATTGTGGTCACCCAATCGCTAATCCATTGCAATGCCGGTCCGGCTGCGGCAAGGAAATCCTTTAGCAATTCCTGCAATATTGGCGCTACTATCCCGCGACATCGCGCCCCCGCAACAGCTTGGATGAAGGATGGCCCAGACAGCAACCCCCGTCAGTTTTTCCCAAACCTGGACCTTTTTCGAAGGAGCCTGGCATGAAGGCAATGTGCCGATCATGGGCGCCCGCACCCATGCCGCGTGGCTTGGCTCGACCGTCTTCGACGGCGCGCGCGCGTTCGAAGGCGTCGCACCCGATCTCGATCGGCACTGCGCCCGGGTCAATCAATCTGCGGCCAATTTCAAGCTCAAGCCGGTGGTCGATACCGAAACCTGGCTCGGCCTCGCCCGTGAGGGAATCGCCCGTTTCGGTGCCAATGCGGAGCTCTACATCCGGCCGATGTACTGGGCCCAGAACGGCAGTGGCGGCGGGGTCTTGTTCGATCCCGAAACCACCAACTGGTGCCTGTGCATCTATGTGGCGCCGATGCCGGCGCCGAGCGGCTCGGCCATCACGCTGTCACCGTTCCGCCGGCCAACGATGGAGAACGCCCCGGTGGATTGCAAGGCGGCCTGTCTCTATCCGAACAACTCGCGGGCGCTGATCGAAGCGCAGGCGCGGGGTTTCACCAATTGCCTGCTGCTTGACATGCTCGGCAATGTCGCCGAATTCGGCAATTCGAACGTGTTCATGGCGCGGGACGGCGTTGTCTACACGCCGGCGCCGAACGGAACGTTTCTCAACGGCATCACGCGGCAGCGGGTGATCGATCTGCTGCGCGGCGACGGTGTCGCGGTCGTCGAGTCGACCTTGAGGTATGAGGATTTTCTGCGCGCCGACGAAATCTTTTCAAGCGGCAATTTCGCCAAGGTGGCACCCGTGATCCGGATCGACGACCGGTCGCTGCAGCCGGGACCGTTCTACCAGCGGGCCCGCAAGCTGTATTGGGACTTTGCCCACGCCTGACCCGGCATCAGGGGCCGTACAGCACGAGTTCGGTGTCGGTCAGATCGGCGAGACGGGGCCGGTGCGGGCCCTTGAAGTATTTGCGGCCACGCGCCCTGGAAAAGATGCCGGTCAGCCCCGGCACCGGTCCGTTCGAATCCAGAATGACGGAAATCTTGCCGTGGCGGAGCAGCCGCCGGCCGATGGCGCCGGCACATTGGACATAGTCGGCGATGTCGCGGCAATAGATCAGCTGCATCGCCGGCGGTGCGATCAAGCCGCGGCGAATCCGCATCGGCAGCAGGATAAACGGCATCGCTTCACCGGCGGCCGTGCGGCATACGAGGCTGAGGCAGCCATATCGCGCGTGCCGCGTCAGCAGTTCGACGTCGGTTTTGGTGAGGCCTTCGACCGCGCGCGTGTCGGGCGGGATGGTCTCGACCGTCATGCCCGGCCTGGTGCGGGACAGCGCCGGTATCGAGAACAACAATCCGCTGCAATAGGAGCTGAAACCCTGGGTCTCGATAATGGGCCAGGTCCATGTCGCGGGACTGATATTGAGGTAGGTGACTTCCTTGTTCTTCTGCGCGATCTTGGTCAGTAGCGGCGCGTAGTTCCGGAACGCTGGATCGACATACCAGCTGGACAGGTTGCAATGGACCGTTGCCTCCGTGCCGCTGCCCCTCTCCGTATACAGAAGCAGCAGAACGCCGACCGGCGTACCGTCATGGTCGATCATATAGCCAAACCGCGGATAGCCCGGGGGGACCTCGCGTGCCGCCTGCCGCCGCAATCCCTGCATCCAGTATTCGCGCGATCGGCCGAAGGATCCGCGCGTCAGCAGATCCGCCACCGCGTCGATGTCGGCCACGGAGATCTCGCGGCAGCGGATGTGTTGCCTGGCCAATTGTGTCTGTCCGTCAGTCCCCAAGGTTCGTCACGACGCAAATCCGAGCATCTTGCGCGGGCCGGCCGGCCACTTCGCGACGTCGATGCCGTGGGTATGAAACATGGCCACCGCGAGGCGGTCCATGCCGAAGGCCACGCAGCCGGTATGCGTCGGCTCGCCTGAGGCATCGGCAATGTTCCAGGTCGTGCCGAAATGATCGCGGTGATAGTTGAAGCTCATGCAGGCTGTCGGCTGCAGTTCGGAGCGCAATGGCACCAGCAGTTCGAATTTCAGCGATTGCTGCATCTGGCTGACAGCCTTCATCTGGCCGACGCGGCCAAAGAACGGATCGCTGGCAAAATCGACCCTGAACGTCAGGCCGAGATCGCGAGCGATGGCTTGGGCGCGCACCATCCAGCGTTCGCGGAAGTCGGACACGTCGTCCGGACTGCCGATGCAGACATATTCACGCATCCGGAACGATTGCAGCCGATCGAGATGGCGGGACGGTTCGCGGCGGAAGCAGTCGGCCGCGACGTCGAAGCGCAAGCCGCCCGACGGCAGCGGACCTCGGCTCGCGGCGATCGGGTAGACCGGATAACAGGCGGCCGGCGACAGCACGAGGTCGGCGGGCGACAGCGACGTCGTCCAGTCACCGCCGGCGTCAAAGCGGCTGACCGCGGAGTGGATTTCGCGCTCGGTTCCGTGCAGCCCGCAGACGCAACCCAGCAGATTGGGAAAACTCTTGAGGTAGCCGGACTTCTCCAGTTGTCCGCGATTCATCACCGGCGGAAACCGCATCACCTCGGTATCGGGCTCGCGATGCCGGGTGATCAGCGCGGCAAGCCGTTCGACCATGTCCTCGTATAGAGCGGTCCGGGCGTAAACGCCGTCGCTGCCCATCTTGTGGAACAGGGCGTCGGCGAGGTGATCCAGCGGATCGGCGGGTTGCGATACGATCTCCGACGAGGCCGTTCGGATGGCTACATTCATGTTCGGGCTTCCAGGTTCGAGGCGGCTTGCTGCTCAGTCGCGCAAGGTCGGTGGCACGGCGCTCATGAGGCTGGCGGTAGCGATGTTGGTGAGGATGCGGTCGTTGTTGATCATCAGGGGTGCGGAAAGGACGTCGCGGAGCTGGCGGCCGACGCTGAAGTCGCCGTCATTGCGGAACCCGGACAGGCCGCAGGCCCGCATCGCGCTCATCACGGTTGCGACCGCAAGCTCGGAGGCTTCGACCTTCAACAGGTTGATCGACGACTGGAACCCGAGTGAACTCAGCGCGAGTTCGTCGTGCTCGTGAGTCGTGTAGGTATCGAGCGTCGAAATGATCACGGCGCGCAATTTCGTCAGCGTCATCTTGGCCGCGGTGAAGTGGGCGGCGCCGGGCGGCATCTGGCCGCCGGCCCCGCGCGCCGCCTTGCGGATGAACAGCTGCGCGCGGTCGACTGCGGCGGCGGCAATTCCGGCCCAGACCGACGACCAGCAAAGATGCGCGACCGGCGTCATGGTCTGCGCGTGGATTTTTTCATAGGCCTCCGGGAACACCTGCTCGGCCGAAGCGGTCGCCTTCAGCTCGAAGCCGGCGCTGCAGGTTCCGCGCATGCCGAGCGTTTCCCATTCGAGGCTGCGCTCGAGCGTGTAATTGTCCCTGGTCAGCGCCAGCAGCACCTGATCGGACGCCGCCGCATCGTTGGCGCGGCGGGCGATGGTGACGATGCCGTCGGCCTGCGCGCCGTAGGAAATCACGGTAGCGTTGCGCACCAGAGAAATCTCCGCTCCGGCCCGCTCCACGGCTGCGGCGCTCGAACGGATGTTGCCGCCGTTCTGCCCCTCGGTGGTCGACGATGCGAGCAGCAATTGTTCGGCAGCGACACGGCGCATCAGCGTCTCATGCCAGCGGCTTCCGGTGCCGTGCCGGACCAGGCATGCCACCTTGGTCTGGTGCATGGCAAAGATCATGGCGGTCGACGAGCAGGCGCGGCCGAGCGCGTAGCACATGTCGGTGAGTTCGGCGATCGAGGCGCCATATCCGCCGAACCGGACCGGGATCTGCGCGCCCAAAAGCTTCTGCTGGCGCGCCGCATCGATCGCGGCCTTGGGAAATCGGGCGTTGCGGTCGACGTCGTCCGCCTCTACGGCGGCAACCGCGGCGACCGCCGCCGTCCGCTGCGCGAAGGCACCGTTGCCGTCGAGAAACAATCGCTCGCCGGGTTCGGCTGCGGAAGATGCACGGAGCGCGGGATCTTGAATATTCATGGCCGATACGATCTCCAGGGTTGATCGGTGGGAAAGGTCGGCGCGCATCGCGGCAGATGTCGCATCGATAGCCAGCGG
>JBDTKD010000184.1:0-9470 GCA_039935515.1 Bradyrhizobium sp. | reverse complement strand
TCCCGCTTCCGAAGTCTCGTGATGCTCTGCCTCGTAGTTGGGACGGTCCCGGCGCGGGCGGCCGATATCCTGCGCATCGGCCTGCAGACGACCGGCACCTTTGCCTGGCAATTGGACGTGATCCGCCGCCACGGCCTCGCCGACAGCGCCGGCCTTGACCTGAGAATCAGCCAGTTCGCCTCGCCCGACGCGGGCAAGCTCGCCCTCAATAGCGGGTCGGTCGATGTTGCCGTGGTCGATTGGCTGTGGGTGGCGCGGGCGCGCGCGCTTGGCGCCAAATTGCTGTTCTATCCCTATTCCAGCGCGGCCGGCGCCGTCATGGTGAAGGGCGATTCCGCGGTGCGCCAGATCGGCGACCTCAAGGGCCGGGTCCTTGCCGTGGCGGGCGGCCCGCTCGACAAGAGCTGGCTGATCGTCCAGGTCGCGGCGATCCGCGCCGGCATCGATCTCAAGCGCGAGACGACGCTCGAATATGGCGCGCCGCCGCTGATCGCGCAAAAGCTGCAGCAGGGCGAAGCCGCAGCGGGTCTCAATTTCTGGAATTTCTGCGCCAGGCTGGAGGCGCTGGGATATCGCCGGATTCTCGATGTCCGGGACGCCGAAGCCACACTCGGGCTGAAGCATCCGGTCGCTCTGATCGGTTACGTGTTTTCAGAGCAATTTGTGGCAAGTCACCCGCGCACGATCGACCGCTTCATCGCCGTGACACAAAAGGCCAACGACATCATGCTGCGATCCGACCAGGAATGGGATGCGCTTCGCCCGCTGATGAAGGCCGAGGACGAAGCAACGTTCAAGGCTTACCGCGATCGCACCAGGGAGGGAATGCCGCGACGGCCGATCAGCGAGGAAGAAACCGATGCCCGGGCGCTGTTCAGCACGCTCGCGTCGGTCGGCGGCCCCGACCTGCTGGGGCCGTCGCAGCAGCTTGATCACGGCCTTTATTATCAACCTGCCGCGAGCGGAGACTGAGCGTTGCCGAGGATCTTGTCGCTAGCCGCCCTGATAGCCCTTTGGGTCGTGGCAGCGGCGCTGGCTCAGTCGCGGCTGCTGCCCGGCCCGCTGGCGGTCGGCGCCGTCACCCTTGCGGAAATCCGTTCCGGCGAGTTGCCGTTCCAAATGGGCTGCACGCTGGCGCGCGTGATCGGCTCGTTTGCGATCGCGATGCTGCTTGGCACCATCGCCGGCTATGCGATGGGGCGCTCGAAAGCCATCGACCGCTACGCCGATCCATGGCTGATCGTGCTGATCAACATGCCGGCGCTGGTGACGATCATCTTCGCCTATATCTGGATCGGGCTCGATGAAACTGCCGCGATCCTTGCCGTGGCGATCAACAAACTGCCGAATGTCACCGTCGTGATGCGCGAGGGGAGCCGCGCGCTCGATCCCGAGCTTGAGGAAATGGCGAAAGCCTTTCAATTCACCTGGCTATCGCGGATCCGCCACGTCGTGATCCCGCAGCTCGCGCCCTATCTGGCGGCCAGCTCGCGCTCCGGCCTTTCGATCGTCTGGAAGATCGTGCTGGTGGTCGAATTGCTCGGACGTCCGAATGGCGTCGGCTTCGTCCTCGGCTCGGCCTTCTCGCTGTTCGACATGGCGAGGATACTGAGCTATGCGATCTGCTTCATCGTTGTTATGCTTGTGATCGAAAGCTTTCTGGTACAACCGCTTGAACGACGCGCAAACCGCTGGCGACGCCGCCCCGCTTGAACTTCGCATCGATGCGAAGAGCTACCGGTCGGCCGATGGCACGCCGGTCGAGGTCGTTCGTGGCCTCGAACTTCGGCTCGAAGCCGGCGCGTTCGGCGCACTGATCGGCCCGTCGGGTTGCGGCAAGACCACGATCCTGAAAATCGCGGCCGGGCTGGATGCGGATTTCAGCGGTCGACTCCAGGCCCCCGGATCCGGGCGTCTCGGCATTGTGTTTCAGGAGCCGCGGCTGCTGCCCTGGCGTACCGTCGAACAAAATATCCGGCTTGCGCTGCCTGGGCGAGAGGCCGCCGCCGATCTGACGGAGCTGGTCGAAACCCTCGGCCTCAACGCGCATCTGGCGCGATATCCCGGAGAGCTGTCGCTCGGCCTGGCGCGCCGCGCAGCGATCGCCCGCGCCTTTGCGGTGCGCCCGGATTTTCTGCTGCTCGATGAGCCGTTCGTGTCGCTCGATGAAGCCGTCGCCGACCGGCTGCGCCACGAGCTTACGGCGCTGACGACCCGGACCCGGGTGACGACGTTGTTGGTGACGCATGATCTTGCCGAGGCGATCCAGCTGGCCGATCGGCTGTTTTTCCTGTCCGATCGTCCGGCGCGGGTGATGCTTGAAAAGTCGCTGCCGTCACCGCGCGGCGCGCGCAGCCGGGACGTCATTGCTGCAATCGGCGATGAAATGCGGGCCTTGATAGCGGCCGAAACCGGACGCGCCTAAAGCGTTTTCCGGCTCGCTCGAATCATTGTTGGTTCTCCCGAGCCTCGTGGTTCGAGACGCGCGGCGCTGCCGCGCTCCTCACCATGAGGGTCTGAGACCTCATCCTGAGGAGCGTCGCGAAGCGATGCGTCTCGAAGGATGAAGCCATGCAGGTGGAAATTGCGCTAGTTTCTTGTTTTGAGGCGTTTTCTTCCCGCGAACGAAAACGCTATTGCGGCGCCGGGCTACACCAGCCGGCTCTCGATCGCGAAGCGCACGAGTTCGGAGGCCGAGCGCAAGCCGAGCTTCTGCCGGATGATGGAAGAGGTATTGGCAATCGTCTTGTAGGATGAATGAACCAGCCACGCGATCTCGGAAAGGCTCTTGCCCGTGCTGAGCAGGCGCAAGATCTCGATCTCGCGCGAGGTCAGTTTCGACAACGGACTCTGGGCGAAGGCGGGCCCTGCGAATGCGATGCTTTTCGCGATCGCCGGAGGCAGATAGACCCCGCCTTTCCCGACTTCGCGGATCGCCTCGACGAGGTCGAGAGGGTCCCCGGATTTCGAGACATAGCCCTTGGCGCCGCTGTTGATCGCCCGCGCGGCGAAGACCGGATCGTCGTTCATGCTGAACATGATGATGCGCGCCGACTCGGCGCGCGCGAGAATGCGCCGCGCCAGTTCGAACCCCGACACCGTGGGCAGGTTGATGTCGAGCACGCAGATATCGGGCCGTTCGGCGAAGAATATCCGCTCGCCGCTTTCCGCATCGGCGGCTTCGAGGATCGCGATCTCAGGCTCGCCGGCAAGCAGGGCGCGGCAGCCGGAAGCCACGATGGGATGATCGTCTACAATCAGAACACGCATTGACGTTGATCCCAGCTCCCGCATCAGTCTGATTGCTGCGTCGCATCAGAGCGAACCACGGCGATCCGACCGCTCCCGCTTTTCCGGCCGGGTTATGTATCCCGGCCGAAATTGCTGTACGGTTCAATTAGATAGCCGCCGCTTTTGGCTGTCAACGGCTCTCGATCAGCGCTGCGCGGCGCGAACCTGGACGAAATCCATGTGGCAGAAACTATCCCTGCGCGCCCGGCTCAACACCATCCTGGCGCTCATTCTCACGCTGGGTCTCGCCGTCAATATCGCACGGCTTGTCCTTGAGGCCGCGCCGCGCGTCCGGGCCGAAGATCAAAGCGTCATCCGGCTGGCGCGCGAATTCATCGAAACGCTGGTCGCCGGTCTCAACGAAACGTCGGATCCCGATGCGAGGCTTGGCCAGATCATTGGAGACCTCAACCGGTTGCGCCATGTCAGTATTACGCGGCAGCAAGACGCGATCGGGGCCAGGCCGACGGCGGCCGAGGGCGCCGATGGCGCGCCGTCTTCGGTGCCGGCGTGGTTCGTCGCCCTGATCCATCCGGAGCAGACCGCGGTGAGTGTCCCGATTTCCATCCGTGGAAAACCGGGGTCGCTGTTGATCACCTCGCATCCGAACGACGAGATCGCGGAGATCTGGGACGGCATCGTCACCCAGCTCCAGGTTGGCTCCGCGATCGCGGTCGCGCTGTTTCTGATCACGATGATGGTGGTCAGCCGGGCGCTCGCGCCCATTCAGGCGCTTTCGCTGGCGATGACCAACATTGAAGCCGGCCGCTATGACACGCGCGTCGAGCCCGGAGGCGCGCCCGAACTGGCCGCAATCTGCGCCAAGCTGAACCATCTTGCGGCCACGTTGGGAGATGCCGTCGAAGACAAGCGGCAACTGGCCGAGCGCGCCGTCTCGCTACAGGATGTGGAGCGCAAGGAAATCGCGCGCGAGCTGCATGACGAATTCGGACCCTATCTGTTCGCCCTGCGGGCGCATGCGAGCTCGCTGATGCGGATCGCGGACGCCCGCCAGCCGGACACCGGTGCGCTGCGAAAGCACGGCAGCGCCATCCTGGAACAGGTCAACGCCCTGCAGCAGTTCAATCGGCGGGTTCTGGAAAAACTGCGGCCGGTTGGACTGGCGGAACTCGGGCTTCGCGAGGCGCTCGGAGCCCTGCTGCGGCTGTGGCGGGAGTCCCACCCCGGGGTCGTCATCGAAATGACCGTCTCGCCTTTGCTTGGCGGGACCGGAGAGACTGCGGAACTGACAATCTATCGCATCATTCAGGAAGCCCTGACCAACGTGTTCCGGCACGCCGGCGCCACACGAATCAACATCGCGGTCGAGCCGACGGGGGCCGGTCCGACGCGAAGCGCGGGACTGGAGGCGGAGGCTGTCAAGGTGAGTGTACGCGACAACGGCGCCGGCCTGCCAACCGATCACAAACGGGGTTTCGGCATGATCGGAATGCACGAGCGGGTGCGGGCCTTGGGCGGCACCATGACCGTGGCATCGACGGGCCACGGCGTGACCGTCGAAGCCGTGGTCCCGAGCGGAATTCAACGACACGAAATATTTCAGGCGATGTGAACCAACGGCGCCGGCTTGGCGTGGCGGATCGCGCCACATTGATGGTAGGGTTTACCCACTTGACCCGGTCCGGGTCAGGAACTCGCGTCCGCCGGCGGTGTTCTCGCTGCGCGCAATCGGAACTGGAAAGGTCACGCCATGATTTCACGTCGTACCATGGTCTTTTCACTGACGGTCGGGACGTTGCTTGCCACCGGGTGGCCGGCGTTGGCGAAGTCCGGCCGCATGAACCTGATCCGCATGCTCGATACCGACAATGATGGCACGGTGGACCTTGCGGAAGCCAAGAAGGCGGCATCGGCGCTGTTTGACCGGCTGGAACGCGACAAGGACGGCACGCTGGACAAGCGTGAACTGGCGCGGCGGCTGTCGGTCAAGGAACTGGCTGCGGCCGATCCCGACCATGATGGGACGCTGACCAAGGACGAGTATCTTGCCGTGGTCGAACAGCGCTTCGCAGCCGCCGATCCGGATCATGACGGGACACTCGATGCCAAGGAATTGCATTCCCGGGCGGGACAGGCCCTGCTGCGGCTCTTGAAATAGCAAGCACCCGCGGGGCGGCCGACCACGCCGAAGGCCAGGATCGGGAATTTTTCCCGACTATTTCCGGGAGCAAGTCCCGTCGTAGGATCGGACCTTTTGTAGCTGGCACAGCTTTGTCGACGCACTAGTATCATCCACAACCTGGCCGGCGGACACCAGAACAGGCCGGGACGGAACGGGATGGGACAGAATGGGCGCTCGATCGCTGTCGATCGTATGTATCGCGTCGATATCGATAGGCGTGGCTGCCGGGACTAAATGCGCACGCGCGCAAGGATCCGGCAGCGTTCAGGAGTTGCCGCCGATCGAAGTGTCCGGGACCAACCAGGGCGTTAAACCCGGCCGCGACCGCACGGCGAGCCGCCCGGTTCGACCCTTGAAGCGAGTCCTGATCTATCCGACCACGCCGCTCGCCGGCGCTGGCGTGGATCCCGACAAGGTACCGGCGAGCATCAACGCCATCGACGCCGATCAAATCAAGCAAACCGGCTCGCTCAACATCACCGATGCCCTGGTGAAATACATACCGGGCATCACTATCAACGAAGTTGCCGGCAATCCATTTCAGCCGGATGTGCAATTTCGCGGCTTCGTCGCTTCGCCGGTGTCCGGCACGCCGCAGGGGCTCGCCGTGTACCAGAACGGCGTGCGTATCAACGAAGCGTTCGGCGACACCGTCAACTGGGATCTGATTCCGACCGCCGCCATCAAATCGGTCACCATGGTGACCAACAATCCCGCATTCGGGTTGAACGCCCTCGGCGGGGCCGTCGACGTCCAGATGAAGGATGGCTTCAGCTATCACGGCGCCGAGATCGATACCATGGGCGGCTCGTTCGGGCGGATCCAGAGCTCGGCGCAGTGGGGCAAGCAGATCGACAATTTCTCCGTCTACGGCGCGCTCGAAGGGCTGCACGACGGCGGATTTCGAAATTTCCAGACATCGAACGTTCGGCGCTTCTATGGCGACGTCGGCGTCAAGAACGATCAGTCCGAATTTCATGTCAACATGGGCGTCGCCGACAATGATTTCGGCGCGACCGCGACCACGCCGGCCGAGCTGCTGCAGCAATATTGGGGCGCCACCTACACCTCGCCGCAAACCTCGGCCAACAAGGTTGGGTACGTCAATTTCACCGGAAAGGTCGAAGTCACACCGACCTGGACCGTCGAAGGCATCGCACATGCGCGCCTCTTCGACCAGAACGTCGTGGACGGCAATCCGACCGGCACCCAGCCCTGCACCGCCGATGCGATGCTGCTTTGCTTTGGCGACGGCTTCACACCGGCCAACGGTTTGAACGGCGCCCAGCTTTCCAATCCGTTCGCGCCGGACGCCGTGCTCGGCGAGATCGATCGAACCTCGACGCAAACGACGACGACGGGCGCGTCGTTGCAGGCGACCAACACCGACCAGTTGTTCGGCCACAACAATCACTTCACGGTCGGAGCCAGCTTCGACTACAGCGTCACCCGCTTCACGGCCAGCGCGGAACTGGGGACGATCGGTCCGGACTACGTTGTCGGCGGCTCCGGCATCTTTCTCGGTCAATCCGGCAGTCCGGTTTCGATCGGCCCGGTAGACCTTCGCGCCACCAACCAGTACAGCGGGCTCTACGCGATCGACACTTTCGACGTCACGCGGGCATTCTCGATCACCGCCGGTGGCCGCTTCAACCTCGCCAATATCAACCTGCAGGATCAACTTGGCACCGCGCTGAACGGCAGCGACACCTATGCGCGCTTCAATCCGATTATCGGCGGCACCTACAAGATCACGTCGGGATTGACGGCCTATGCCAGCTATTCGGAGGCGAATCGCGCGCCCACCCCGCTGGAACTCGGATGCGCCGATCCGGCCCACCCCTGCATCATTGCCTCGTTCCTTGTCTCCGATCCGCCGTTGAATCAGGTGGTGTCCCATACCGTGGAAGCCGGATTGCGCGGCACCCAGGAACTCCAGTTCGGCACGCTCGGCTGGAAGCTCGGCGGATTCCGCGCCGACAATACCGACGACATCCTCGCCATTCCGAGCCCGCTCCTGCAGGGCTTCGGCTATTTCCAGAACGTCGGCTCGACCCGCCGCCAGGGCATCGAGGCCGAAGCCACGCTGAAGTCGAATAAAATGCAATTCTACGCCAGCTATACCTTTATCGACGCGCGCTTCCTTAACGCACTTCTACTCGGCTCCAACAGTCCCTTTGCCGATGCCAACGGCAATATTCAAGTTGTGCCGGGCGACCAAATCCCGGCGATTCCCCGCAACCAGATCAAGGCCGGGTTCGACTATGCGGTAACCGACGCCTTCAAAGTCGGAGGCGACGCGATGTTCATCGGCAGCCAGTATTTCGTCGGCGACGGATCCAACCAGTACTCGAAGCTGCCCGGCTATGCCGTCTTCAACCTGCATGCGTCCTATCAGATCGACAAGAATTTCCAGATCTATGCCAGGGCCGACAATATCTTCGACAATCGCTATGCGACCTATGGCACGTTCTTCGATACCGGCCAGGTTCCCAACTTCGCCAATGGCGGCGCGCCGTTCACGAACCCGCAATCGCTCAGTCCGGCACGGCCGCGCGCCCTCTATGCCGGCATCAAGATCACCTTCTGAAGTCAGCGTCGCTGCAGGCATTTTCTGGCGGGATGGAATCCTGACCGCCGATCCCGGGCCTCGTGGTTCGAGACACGCGGCGTTGCGCGCTCAACACCATGAGGGTCTAGCACCTCATCCTTGGGAAGAAGACCTCATCCTGAGGAGCGCGCTTGCGCGCGTCTCGAAGGATGAAGCCGTGGTCCTGGAAAATGGTCTATAGCGGGTCAGCCCGCCGGGTTGTTGCGGCGAGCGAGGAAGCCGCGGGCGGGATCGTAGGCGAGGATCGCGCCGAACAGAAACACCCCGGTGCAGCCGAGCACGACAGCCAGCGAAATCCAGTTCACCTGCTCATAGAGCGCAAAGCGGATCAGTTCCGTCGCATGGGTGAACGGGTTGAACTCGCAGACATAATAGAGCAGGGGACTCGATTCCTTGACCCGCCACAGCGGATAAAGCGCCGAGGAGGCAAAGAACATCGGAAAGATCACGAAGTTCATGACGCCGGCAAAATTCTCGAGCTGCTTGATCAGCGACGAGATCAGCATTCCCAGCGCCCCCAGCATGAAGCCGCTGAGCAGCAGCGCCGGCAGCAATGCCAGATAGCCCAGTGGGGGCGGCTCGATTTCCCAGAACCAGGCAATCACCAGGAAGGCATAGACTTGCAGCACCGACACCAGCGTGCCCGCCAGCAGCTTCGATGTCAGCAGCCACCAGCGCGGGAACGGGCTGACCAGCAGCGTGCGCATGCCGCCGGTCTCGCGGTCATAGACCATCGTCAGTGACGATTGCATGCCGTTGAAAAGCTGGATCATCGCGATCAGCCCGGGCGCGATGTAGACCTCGTAGAGGATATAGGTCTCGTAGGGCGGGATGATCGAGACGCCGAGCACCTGGCGGAATCCGGCGGCGAATATGAAAAGCCAGACCAGCGGGCGCACCAGCGCCGAGATGAATCGTTCGCGCTGATGGATGAAGCGCAGCGCTTCCCGCCACACGATGCCCTTGAGGCAGATGAAATATTGCGCCAGCGAGAAGCGGTGCCGGTCGGTGGTTTCGCTGATCGCGGTCATCAGGCCCGCTCCAGTTCGGACTGATCGGCAGCCCCGGTCAGCCGGTTGAACGCATCGCGCAGATCGCTGCCGCCGGACTTGCCGATCACGTCGCCCACCGTACCGTGCGCAAGCACGCTGCCCTTGTGCAACACGACCACATCGTCACCGGCACCGGCTTCGTCGATCAGATGGGTCGCCCAGAGCACGCCGATGCCCTCGTCGGTCGAAAGCCGCCGAACGTGATCGAGAATGTCGGCGCGCGCCTTGATGTCGAGGCCGACCGTCGGCTCGTCCAGTAGCAGCAGGCGCGGCCGATGCAGCAGCGCGCGGGCGATCTCGATCCGCCGCATCTGGCCGATCGAAAGATTGCCGACGCGATCCCGGCTGCGATCGGTCATCGCCACGCGATCCA
>JBDTKD010000183.1:0-3319 GCA_039935515.1 Bradyrhizobium sp. | reverse complement strand
TCCACGGCTTCCATGTGATCATCGGAACCATCTTCCTGATCGTCTGCCTGCTGCGGGCCAATGCCGGACACTTCTCGCCGACCCAGCATCTCGGCTTCGAATTCGCCGCCTGGTACTGGCATTTCGTTGACGTGGTGTGGCTGTTCCTGTTCATCTGCATCTATGTCTGGGGCACCGGCGGCGGAAGGCTGGCGGGCGGCGAGTAACCGGTCGTCACATGCGCGACAGCGGGGGCGGCCGCGGGGCCGCCCTTTTCGGTGGGCGACGTGCGAAAGAACAACCGATGCCGGGCTACAACTCACCGACGATGGCTCAGAGCGCGATGCGCGGCATCGCTTGCCGATGTCCGCGCTGCGGCCAGGGCAAGCTCTATGCGGGATTCCTGACGCTGCGGCCGAACTGTGCGGCCTGCGGCCTCGACTATGCCTGTATCGACAGCGGCGATGGTCCTGCGATTTTCATCATCATGATCGCCGGCGCGATCGTCGTCGGCTGTGCCCTGATCGTGGAGGTGAAATACCAGCCGCCGTACTGGCTGCATGCGGTGCTCTGGCTGCCGCTCATTCTCGCCACCACGCTGCTGCCCTTGCGCGCGATGAAGTCGCTGCTGATCGCGCTGCAGTTCCATCACAAGGCCGGCTGATCGACCGCGAGCCAAGATGATGCATTTCTCCGCAACGAGGCGCAACGTCGCCGGCTTTACCGTGTTCACGCTCCTGATGCTGGCACTGTTCATTGGCCTCGGGGTCTGGCAGTTGCAGCGCCGGATCGAGAAACATGCCTTGATCGCGGCTCTGACTGAACGGCTCGCGGCGCCGCCGGAGTCGCTGCCGCCGCCGTCGCAATGGCGCGCGCTGACGCCGGCCGGCGACGAATTCCGCCGGGTTCGCTTGACCGCGACCTATCAGGGGCTTCCGGACGCCATGGTCTACAGTTCCGGTTCGGCGATTCGCGCGGATATTTCCGGTCCCGGCACCTGGGCCTTCCTGCCGGCGCGGCTGCCGACCGGCGAGACCGTCGTCATCAATGCGGGCTTCGTGCCAAACGCCATGCTGGATCGCGGACAACAGGATCGCGCGGTGGCACCGCTGCTGACCGACGCGCCGGTGAAATTGACCGGCTACCTCCGCTTTCCGGAGGCCGCCGGCGTCCTGACGCCACAGCAAAATCTCGCCCAGCGGCTGTGGTTTACCCGGGATCATCTGGCGATGGCGCGGGCGCTCGGGTGGGGCAGCGGCGGCGAGGTCGCGCCGTTCTATATCGATCTGGAAACGCCGGTGCCGGCCAACGGCATCCCGAAGCCCGGGCCGCTCGAGGTCAACCTGCGGGACGACCACATGCAATATGCCATCATCTGGTTCATGCTCGCTGGCGCCGTCGTGATCGCATTCGGGGCGTGGCTGCGGACGCAAATGCGGGACTGACGCGAGCGACTGGCTGGGACCGCCTGACGGGCTACCCATCGCCGCCTCGATCTTCTATGGTGCGGCACCGCTTTGCCGCAGGCAAAGTTATATCATCTCTTGATATCAAAGGCTTAGCGGAAGACCCGGCCTTTGGAGGGCGGATTGACGCGGTATGTTTCGACCCGCGGGGAGGCCCCCGCGCTGGGCTTCTGTGACGTGATGCTGGCTGGGCTTGCCCGCGACGGCGGCCTTTACGTGCCCGAAGCATGGCCGCAACTCGCGCCGGAAGCGATCGCCGGATTTTTCGGCCGGCCCTATTGGGAAGTCGCGGTCGAGGTGATCCGCCCGTTTGTCGGGGGCGAGATTTCGGATGCCGATCTCGGCCGCATGGCCAACGAGGCCTATGCCACGTTCCGCCATCCTGCCGTCGTTCCGCTCGACCAGATCGGCCCCAATCAATTCGTGCTGGAGCTGTTTCACGGCCCGACCCTGGCGTTCAAGGACGTGGCGATGCAGCTGATCGCGCGGCTGATGGATCACGTGCTGGCGCAACGCGCGCGACGCACCACCATCGTGGTCGCGACCTCGGGCGATACCGGCGGCGCCGCGGTCGATGCGTTTGCCGGTCTCGACAATGTCGACCTGATCGTGCTGTTTCCGCACGGCCGCATCTCCGACGTGCAGCGCCGGATGATGACGACGACGGCCGCCGGCAACGTCCACGCGCTGGCCGTCGAAGGCACCTTCGACGATTGCCAGGCGATCGTGAAGGCGCTGTTCAATCATCACAGCTTTTGCGACGCGGTCGCGCTGTCGGGCGTCAATTCGATCAACTGGACGCGGATCGTCGCCCAGGTGGTGTATTATTTCACCGCTGCGGTCGCGCTCGGCGCGCCCACGCGAACGGTGGATTTCACCGTGCCGACCGGAAATTTCGGCGACATCTTCGCCGGCTTCGTCGCCAAGCGGATGGGCTTGCCGATCCGCTGGCTGCGGATCGCCGCCAACCTCAACGACATCCTGCCGCGGACGCTGAAGACCGGCATCTACGAGGTGCGCGAGGTGCATGCCTCGGCTTCGCCGTCGATGGATATCCAGGTCTCGTCGAATTTCGAGCGGCTGTTGTTCGAGGCGAGCGGCCGCGATGCCGGCCTCGTCCGCCGGCTGATGGGGTCGCTGAAACAGTCCGGGCGCTTTGTGCTGCCCGATGCGGTGCTGGCGGCGATCCGCGCGGAATTCGACGCCGGCCGCGCCGACGAAACCGAGACCAGCGCGGCGATCCGCACCGCCTGGCGCGAGGCCGGCGATCTCGTCGACCCGCATACCGCGGTGGCACTGGCGGTCGCGGATCGCGACGCGCCGGATTCGAAGATTCCGAACATTGTGCTGTCGACCGCGCATGCCGCGAAATTTCCCGATGCGGTGGCCGCCGCCTGCGGCGTGCGCCCCGAGCTGCCGCCCTGGCTCGAAGGCCTGATGACCAGGCCGGAGCACATCACGGTCATGAAGAACGATGAGGCCGAAGTCGAACGGTTCGTGCTGTCGGTCAGCCGCGCCGCGAAGCAAGGAGTTGCCGGATGAGTGTCGATATCACCAAGCTTCCTTCCGGCCTGACCGTCATCACCGACACCATGCCGCATCTGGAAACCGCGGCGCTCGGAGTGTGGGCCGGCGTCGGCGGCCGCGACGAGAAGCCCAACGAGCATGGCATCTCGCATTTGCTCGAACATATGGCGTTCAAGGGCACCGTGCGGCGCTCGTCGCGGGAAATCGTCGAGGAAATCGAGGCGGTCGGCGGCGACCTCAACGCCGGCACCTCGACCGAGACAACGGCCTATTACGCGCGGGTGTTGAAGGCGGACGTGCCGCTGGCGCTCGACGTGCTGTCCGACATTCTCGCCAATCCCTCCTTC
>JBDTKD010000182.1:0-7216 GCA_039935515.1 Bradyrhizobium sp. | reverse complement strand
AGATCGACGCCGTCTTCGACCAGGTTGATCATGCGATCCGACAGCCGCAGTTCACCGGAGACCTCGGAATAGCGGGTCAAATAGGCCGACATGACCGGGCTGACATGGAGGCGGCCAAAGCCAATCGGCGCCGAGACCACCAGCCGTCCACTTGGCCGCGTCCGCTCCTGTTGCGCCGAGCCTTCGGCCTCCTCGACATCGGCGAGGACGCGCCTGATACGCTCCAGGTAGCGCGCGCCGACATCGGTCAGCGTCACCGAACGCGTCGTCCGCTGCAACAGCCGCGCCCCGAGACGATCCTCCAGCGCCGCCACCAGCCGTGTGACCGCCGACGGCGACAACCCCAGTCGGCGGGCCGCCGGCGCAAAACCCCGGAGGTCGGCCACCGCCACAAAAGCCTGCATGGCGTCCAAGCGATCCATGGTATTATTTCATATCTCGCAATAATGAACTGTCAATCTGGCGAATTGCTTAAAACCTGAGGAGGGCTCATTTTGATGGTTGACCGGGCGCCTCGACGCCCGGACCTGGAGATTTTCGATGTCCGACCCTCACATCTATTCCAGCGACGTGGCGTTCACCCCGGCGGTGAAGACGGTGCAGGCGCGCAAGGGATCGCGCGATCTCTTTGCCCGGGTCGAGCAGAACGGCGGCTGGCGGACCGAGGTCGACGACAATTTGGCGGCCTTTCTGGCCGATACCAACAGCCTGTTCTTCGCGACCGCCAGCGCCGACGGCCAGCCCTACATCCAGCATCGCGGCGGCCCCAAGGGTTTTGTCAGGGTGCTGGACAAGACCACGCTGGCCTTTGCCGACTACAGCGGCAACCGGCAATACATCACGCAAGGCAACCTTTCGGAAAACCGCAAGGCGCATATTTTCGTGATGGATTACGCGCACCGCCGGCGGGTGAAGATCTGGGGCGAGGCGCGCGTGGTCGATGACGATCCGGCTATGCTGCAATCGCTGATGCCGCAAGGCTACAAGGCACGGCCCGAACAGGTCATCCTGTTCACGATCGCGGCGTGGGACACCAATTGCCCGCAGCACATCCCACTGAAATTCGACGCCGCCGACGTGGCGGCGGCCTTGGCCACGCGCGACGCCCGTATTGTGGAGCTGGAAGCCGAGCTCGCGTCACTGAAGGGCCAACCGTCTCCCGCGCATTGAAGGCAGCCGCCGTTCATGCGGCCTGCCGCAGCGGCGTCCAGGCGAAGTCGGGGTAATATTGCAGCATCATGCGGTCGACATAGGCGGTCAGATTGGCGAACTGCTCGGCACGGTCGCGCAACCCAGAGACAAAAAACGGCGTCACCACGCCGGCGAGCGCACCGAAGGCGGTCGCGTCGGTACCGCAGGGGTTGTCGCCCATCAGATATGGCTTGTCGCCGAGTTGGACCGACAGCGCAAACAGCGAGCGAACGGCGAGATCGACATCGTCGTCGGGGGCATGGCGGCCGAGGCCGCTCAGCAGATAATTCTCGGCAACGCGGAATTGAGCGTCCTCGCGCAGCTTTTCCCGGAGATGCGCCGGCGCGCCGTCGAAGAAATGCGTCGGCCCCTTGGCAAAACTCTCCGCATCGACCCAGCGGGCACCAACCAGCGCCCAATAGACGTGATGCTCGATCATGCGCTCGAACGCCCAGGCCTGCGTGCGCCGCTGCAAATCTAGCCCGGCGTCGAAATCAAAGCCATATTTGCGTTCGACATGGGCGCGAATGAAGGTGGAGTCGGCGATCCGCTCGGAATCGTCCTCGATATAGGGCAACTGCCCCTTGGGCGAAGCCGGTGGCATCGCCCGCTGCTTGCGGTAGGCGAGGCCCGCCATTTTCAACTGGACTTCCGTCTTGGTCACAAACGGGCTGATTTCAGGCAGGCCAAAACCCGCACCAAAGCCATAGAGGGTAATCATGCTTCGCTCCTGATCGCGGTGGAGAAGATGTTTCAGCCTAGCGGCCCCCTGCTGCCACCATGGTGTCAGCAGGGCGCAACTCGGCCGCAAACCGGGCGCCTTGCCAGGCACGCCGCAACACATTCCGAGCCCACCGGTCCAGTTGCCGCTGCACCAACGTCGAAACAGCGCCGAGCGATTGCACGGCCAGTGCCACAATCACCCAGCGGAGCCCCGCGGCGTCGCCGTTGAACGCGGCCAGGCGCGTCCCTACAAAGGCCTGGGCCCGCCACAGTGGCTGGAGACCTTCCCGGGCAGCGAATAAATGAGCGACCATCATGGACATATTCCCTTCATCTGATGTGTTGTCCCGATATAGCCTCGGCCTGCTGCCAACATGCTGTCAGCATCGACAGCGCCGCCGTGAAAAGAGTGAGCTGCCATGAGACGGGCCGACCGGCTGTTTCAAATCATCCAGGTGCTCCGGCGCACCCGAAAACCGCTGACCGCCGACGCGATGGCGGCCGAGCTCGAGACCTCGAAACGCACGATCTACCGCGACATCGCGACGCTGATCGGACAGCGCGTGCCGATCCGCGGTGAAGCCGGCATGGGCTATATCCTGGAGAAGGGCTTCGACCTGCCGCCATTGATGCTCACGCCGGAGGAAATCGAAGCCGCGGTGCTCGGCGCGCAATGGGTGGCCGGGCATGCCGATCCAGCGCTGTCGCGCGCCGCCGAGGATCTGATTGCGAAAATCGCCGACACCGTCCCGGAACGGCTGCGACCTTTCGTGCTCGAACCCGCCAGCCGGGCTCGCCCGAGCTGGCAACGGGAGCCCGACCGCCTCGACATGGTACGGACGCGGGCGCAGATTCACGAAGGAAAGAAGATCGCTCTGCGCTATCGCGACGAACACGGCCGAGACAGCGAACGCACCGTCTGGCCGATCGCCGTCGGCTATCTCGAAGCCGTGCGGCTGCTGGCGGCCTGGTGCGAACTGCGCAAGGATTTCCGCAGCTTTCGCACCGACCGCGTCGTCGAGGCAGATTACCTCGGCGAAAAATACCCGGAGCGGCGCGACCTGCTGCGCGCGCGATGGCGGCAGAGCCTGGTCTGGGAACGGCCGGGAGACAGCTGACAGCGCAACTGCCACCCGCCGTCGCGGGCGATGACAACCGGTGCGAGCCATTGGCGCGGCGCTGTATTCCGCGCTAGACCGGCACCATGGAGAAGAAGTCCGATCCCGCCATCGATCTGGAGAGGCTGTGCCAGGCCTGCGGCGCCTGCTGTTCGTATTCGTCGAACTGGCCGCGCTTCACCACCGAGGATGATGCCGCGCTCGATCTCATCCCGGCACGATTCGTCAACGATGGACTGTCGGGCATGCGTTGCGAGGGCGACCGCTGTTCGGCGCTGTCAGGCCAGATCGGGGTCGCGACGGGTTGCGGAATCTATCCGGTGCGGCCCGAAGTCTGCCGGACCTGCATGCCCGGCGATTCCGAATGCCGGATGGCGCGGCGGCGGCACGGGCTGCCGGCGCTGGCGTGATCTCTCACGCCGGGACGGCCTCGGCGAAATCATCATCGAGTTCATCCTCGATCGGCGAAAACGTACTGAGCGGCTTGGTCGAAAGCGTGATCGCCTTGCGGTGGCCGTGCGATGCCGATACCGAGCGCGCCGCCGGCGCTTCGCGGGAAAGCGCGTAGAGGGCGGAGCCGACGCGTCCGCCGAACAGGATCAGTTCGCGCTCATTGCAGCTCGCGGCGATTGCAACCGCCAGCGCGTGCAGATGGCTTCTGCGATAGCAGAACAGCGCCAGCATCGCCCGCACCTCGGAAGAGACGCTCTCCACCAGTTTGGGCAGACCGTTTTCGTTGGCGCGGTACATCTCGCCGAGCAATTCGTCCCGTACCGGGCAAAAATCGTTCTCGAAGGCGTCGCGGCTTGAAAACATTGCAATTCTCCTGCCGACAGAAGATGCAATGCAAATCTCTAACGAGAGGTTAACCACGGAAGTCAGTAGTCGCATGAAGGTACTTGATCAATGACCGCGAATCGGTGCGCGGCGGGGCCGCCGACCAGGCCTCACAGCGTATTCGTCCTGATCCAGCCCGCCACCGCCCGGCCGATGGCGGGGCCGGAATCCTCCTGGATGAAGTGCGAACCCGGCACCGTCACCTCGGTCTGGTTGTTCCAGCTCCGGCAGAACTCACGCGGCGCGCCGATCAGGATCGCGCCAGGCTCCGCGTTGACGAACAGTTTGAGCAGGTCGTTCTGCGCCATCCAGTGCGAGTAGTCGGCCGCGATCTGCACCACATCGGCAGGTTCGCCCGCAATCGGTATCTGCCGCGGCCAGGTCAGCGTCGGCCAGCGATCCTCGCGGGACGGGAACGGCCTGCGAAATTCCGCCATCTCCGCCTCGGTCAGCTTGCGCAATACCGATCCCGGCAGCACCCGCTCGACAAACATGTTGCGGTCGAGAATCATCTGCTCGCCCTTGTCGGAGCGGAAGCCCTGGAAGATCGGCGTCGCCGCTGGATTCCATTCGTCCCACGAGGCGATCGGCCGCACGATCGCCTCCATATAGGCGATGCCGCGGATCCGATCGCGGTGATGGTTGGCCCAGTCGAAGCCCAGCGCCGAACCCCAATCATGTACCACCAGGACAAGGGACGACGCCGGCCCCACAACCGCATCGATGAAGGCGCCGAGATACTCGCGATGCGTGGTGAAACGGTAGGTGTCCGGGCCTGGATTCGGCAGCTTGGCGGAGTCGCCCATGCCGATCAGGTCCGGCGCGATCAGCCGGCCGCACCCCTCGAGCGCCGGGATGACGTCGCGCCACAAATAGGACGAGGTCGGATTGCCATGCAGCAACAGCACCGGCCTGCCTTCGCCGCGTTCATGATAGGCCATGCGGGTGCCGAGCACATCGACCATCTTCTTGCTGAGCGGCTGTTCCGTCATTTTGACTCTCGCGATGGAGGTATTGCTCGGCCGGCCCCCGGCCCGGTCAGCCGTTCGCCGCCATGTAGATCGAAAGGCCGAAATCGGTCAGGTGGTGCAGCGCCTGGTCGACGCCGATCAAGGTCCAGAACCAAGGGTGCTCCACCGTTACGTCGAACGTGGAGGCGCAGAGCCCCTTGGCCCGATCGACGGTGATGTGAATGGCGAAATCGACGAAAGCGAGGAACCAGAACCGCGGTGCGAAGATCAGAATCAGCACCATCGCCACCGCGAAATGCACCAGGCAATGCGCAAGCAGTGGCAGCGCCCATCCCGTCTTCTGGTCCTTGCCGATCGCCATCCAGGAAGTCTGCAACACGAAATCGGCGATGACGTGCTTGAAGGTGAGAACGAGCATCCATCCGATCAGGGCGCCGACCGGGACCGACGATGACATGGCGGGAAAGGCCAAAACTGACGCCCTTTGTTTGGAAATTGACCTGGACGATGAAAAACAGGCTCAGGCCGTCAGCACGGGATCCACTCAGCTCGAACAATTCGACCGATACGGATCATTTATGACATCTCCCGGACCGGAATGCACCCACAGGGGACCGGAAAAACCCGGAGTGTGGCCGAACGGCGATAGCCGCACAGCATCGGCTTGCCCGATCCCGGTAAGGTTACCTGCGCGGCCGGTTTGCAATCCGCCGGCAGCCGGATATCATCAGGGCGGAAAATTATCGTTCCTTTTTATATATTTGCGATCTCGTTTGGGCGACGCGAACCGCCCGGGTGCGGGTATGAGCGATGAGCGCTGACGTCCCAACGCCGGAAGCGGAAATGCCGTCCGTGCGTTCGCGGGTCGCGCGACGCAATCAGGGGCAGATGCTGCTGTTTGCCGCGCTGACATTGCTTCTGACGATGGTCACGGTTTGGGGCGGCCACATCTGGCTGAGAAATTCCGAGACGCTTGTGTTCGCGGTCGGCGACGCCAACGGCCCGGAAGCTCATTTTGCCGCCAGGCTTGCCACGGTCCTCAAGAACAGTTCTTCGCGGCTCCGCCTCAAGATCGTGCCCAATGGGGACAATTCCAGGGCGCTGGCTGAATTCGAGCACCGCCAGGCAGACCTCGCCGTGCTGCGCACCGACGCCAAGGTCCCGCCCCGCGCCCGCGCGTTGGCCGTGCTGGAGCATGACGTGGTGCTGCTGATCAGTCCGGCCGGCAAGAAGATCAAGTCGCTCGCCGATCTGAGAAAAAGGAAGATTGCCGTTTTGGCGAACGGCGACAACAACGCGGCGTTCGTCCGCAATCTCCTGGAAATTGCCGATGTCCCGGATGCCACATCGCGGGTCCAGATGGCGCCCTTGAATTCGACGCTCGACAAGCTGTTCGCGCCGGGCGGCTATGGCGCGGTGATCGCCATCGCGCACGCCTCCACGATCGCCAAGGACAAGATCTACCAGCAATATGCCGGGCGCGGCAGCTTCACTTTGAATTCGATCGACGAATCGAAGGCGTTGACGCGGAGAAATCCCGCGGTTTCGGAGGAAACGCTGCCGACCGGCATGCTGTCGTCCTCGCCGGTCGTTCCCGATGACGACCTCGATACGATCGGGCTGCAATGGCTGCTGGTCGCGCAGTCCCGGATGTCGTCGAGCACCGCGGGCGATCTCGCGCGCATCATCTATGAAAACAAGGCCGAGCTCGCCCTTGACAGTGGCTTCGCCTCGAAGATCGAACCGGCGGATACCGACAAGGACGCCTTCATCGTCGCGCACCAGGGGGCTTCGGAATATATCAACGATGAGACCAAGTCGTTCATGGATCGCTACAGCGACGTCCTGTATCTGGGTGTCGCCGCGCTCAGCGTCATCGGTTCGATCTTTGCCGCGATCTACACCAAGGTCACCCGCATCGCGCCGGAGAAAGCCAGCGAGCTTTCGACCGCCATTCTCGATATCGGCGAGAGGGTGGAATACGCCAATTCGCTGGACGCGCTGGAGCAATTGCAGCGCGAACTGGAGGATATCCTTCGCGGCGCCGTCATCGGACTGCGCGACGGCTCCATTTCGAGCGACGGGCTCGACACGTTCAAGCTCGGCTACGAATTGGTGCGCGACGAGATCGGCATGCACCGCGATCATCTGGAACGGCACGCCGGCCGTGACGACAATGTCGTGATCGTCAAGACCGCGCATAGCGGGTAGCAATCGCCACGTCGTCATTCCGGGATGCGCTACTTGGCGCAGGCCCGGAATCCATAACCACCATCGGGAGTATGGATTCCGGGCTCGCGCCAAGAAAGAGGGCGCGCCCCGGAATGACGATGGAGAGCATTCCCGCTGCACCAATGTGCCCGAGTTGTTGGCATG
>JBDTKD010000181.1:0-7519 GCA_039935515.1 Bradyrhizobium sp. | reverse complement strand
CACCACCGAAATGGCGCGCGCCGACGACAACTCCCAGTTCGACTTGAACAGCGGGCTGCTGATCGGTCTGGCATCGGTATGACCGTCGACCCGCAGCACCCAGGCGATTTCGCTCGGAATTTGCTTGTCGAGGTCGATCAGCGCACTCGCCACCTTGTCAAGCTCGGCGCGGCCCTCGGGCAGCAATTGCGCCTGTCCGGTGTCGAAAAACACCTCCGACTGGAACACGAAGCGGTCGCCGACGATCCGGATGTCCGGCCGGTTGCCGAGGATGGCGCGCAGCCGGCCGAAGAATTCCGAGCGATAGCGCGACAATTCCTGCACCCGCTGCGCCAGCGCGACATTGAGCCGTTGTCCGAGATCGGCGATCCGGCCCTGCGATTCCTTGTCGCGTTTTTCCGAGGCGTCGAGCGCGTCTTCCAGCGCGGCGAGCTGGCGCCGCAGCGCGCTGATCTGTTGGGTCAGCACCTCGATCTGCGCCAGCGCCCGCGCCGACACCTGCTTTTCGGAATCCAGCGCCTTGTTGAGCTGGTCGGCACGGCCGGCGGCGTCATTGCCGGTGCTGGCGAGGCCTTCATAGAGGCCCTTGACGCGATCGCGCTCGGCCTCGGCGGAAGCAAGGCCGGCCCGCAACTGCGAGACCTGGTCGTCGAGATTGAGCTTGCCGAGCTTTTCCAGCGACAACAGATCGTTGAGCTGCGCGATCTTGGCGTTGAGCTGTTCCAGTGCCTTGTCCTTGCCGGTGACCTCCTGCGACAGGAAGAACTGCACCACCAGGAATACCGACAGCAGGAACACGATCGACAGCACCAGGGTCGACAGCGCGTCGACAAAGCCCGGCCAGTAGTTGAATCCGGTTTCGCGGCGTGCACGGGCAAGGGCCATGGAAAGTTCTCCGCTAACTCTTCTCGGGCTGACGGGAGATCCGTTCGAGCAGTTTCTTGATTTCGCGGTTCTGCTCGCCCTGACCGTCGGCCCATTCGCGGATCATCTGCTGCTCGGTCCGCATATGTGCGACCAGGCCCTGAATGGCTTCGGCGAGGTTGGCCATCGCCGTGGTGGTGCCGCGGCTGCCGCCGCTTTCCTCCATGCTTGCGCGCAACCGCTCGATCGTGCTCTGCAGCTCGCCGCCGATGGCGATGCCGGTGCCGGTGCCGGCGGGCTCGCCGGAATACTCGCGAACCGTGGAGGCGAGCCAGTCTTCGAGATCGGTATAGAACCGGTTCTGCGCCTGGCTCGATTGCAGGTCGAGAAAGCCGAGAATCAGCGAGCCGGCGAGGCCGAACAGCGACGATGAAAACGAAATGCCCATGCCGCCGAGCGGCGCGGCCAGGCCTTCCTTCAGGGTGTCGAACAAGGCGCTGGCATCGCCGCCGACCTTGAGGCCGTCGATTATCTTGCCGACCGAGCCGACGGTTTCGATCAGGCCCCAGAAGGTGCCGAGCAGGCCAAGAAACACCAGCAGGCCCGTCATATAACGGGAGATGTCGCGGGCTTCGTCGAGCCTCGTCGCGATCGAGTCCAGCAGATGCCGCATGGTCTGCTGCGAAATCGTCATTCGTCCGGTGCGTTCGCCGCCCAGGATGGCCGCCATCGGCGCCAGCAGCGCCGGGCGCTGGTCGAGCGCGAGGCCGGGGTCGGCGATGCGGAAATTGTTGACCCAGGCGACTTCCGGATAGAGCCGAATCACCTGGCGGAACGACAGGATGGTGCCGACCAGCAGCACCATGCCGATCAGCGCGTTCAGGCCGGGATTGGCGAAGAAGGCCAGCATGATCTGCTTGTAGAGCACCACGATCACCAGCGTGCAAAGCACCAGAAACACCAGCATCCGCACCAGGAAAATCCTGGGGGAGGACAGCTTGGTCAGTTCGATCTCCATCGTCGAGCGGGAGGAAGGGGCTGGTGGAGGCATCGCCAGTGTCATCCGTTAGGGGAGGCTTCTTCGGTCACCAATATGGCACAGCGGTGCCCGGAAAAAAGCCGGTTGCAGGCTGCGACGGGGCGAGAAAAGGGAACTTCGGTGTGAAACCTGGCTTAGGCGCGGCGCGTATTTGACAAAGCTTTGTCGCCTCAGCCGCTTAGCGGGCATTTGCATGGTTGGCTTGTGTCTGGAAGCGCTCGCGGCGCTCGCGCTGTCGGCTTTGATGGCAGGAGCGCTCCTCACCGCGAGGGTCTGGCAGACCTCATCTCGCTTTTTCGTCGTGGCCGGGCCTGTCCCGGCCATCCACGTCTTTCTCACCGCTGCTGCGACAAGACGTGGATGCGCGGGACAAGCCCGGGCATGACGATTTACTTGCCCAGCGGCTTCAGGATCTTCACCAGTTCGGCGTGGACGAATTCATTGCCGCAGATCAGGTCGCCGGTCTTCAGCGGGTCGTCATCGCCGGCGATGCCGCTGACGATGCCGCCGGCCTCGCGCACCAGAATCTGTCCGGCCGCCATGTCCCAGGCGTGCAGGTTGCGCTCCCAATAGCCGTCGAGACGGCCGGCCGCGACGAAGGCCATGTCGAGCGAGGCCGCGCCGACCCGGCGCAGGCCCGCCACCCTGTTCTGGATCTCGGTCATCTCGTCCCGCGACAGCGCATGGTCGCCGCGTCCGATATGCGGCAGGCCGCAGGCGATCACGCATTCATTGAGGTTGCGCCGGCCGGCGACGCGCAGCCGCTGGTCGTTGAGGAAGGCGCCCTTGCCGCGTTCGGCGATGTAGAGGTCATCGTTGGCCGGATTGTAGATCACGCCGGCGATGACGGTCTCTTCGCGCTGCAGCCCGATCGAAACCGCAAATTGCGGAATGCCGTGCAGGAAATTCGTGGTGCCGTCGAGCGGATCGACGATCCAGGTGTGGCTCTTGTCGGCGCCCTCGCGGGCGCCGCCTTCCTCGCCGATGAAGCCATAACCCGGTCGCGCCTTGGCGAGGTCGGTGTACAGCATTTCCTCGGCCCGCCGGTCGGCCATGGTGACGAAATTGGCAGGGCCTTTCAGTGAGACCTGGAGATTTTCAACCTCGCCGAGATCGCGCTTGAGGCTGCGGCCGGCGTGACGTGCCGCTTTGACCATGACGTTGATAAGGGCTGAATGCAGCATGATCCCGGCTTGTGATTGGCGTTGCGGCGGAAAAGCGCCCCTTCGATGGCGAAGCGAGCGAGGGTCGAGCCCCGGACTGGGTGCCCTGTGGTTGCCGTGGCGTCAAGGCGGATCATTTGGCGCCGAGCCATCGGCGCGCCGCAGCCTCCGCCTTGGCACGATCCTCCGCACTGAGACCGGCGAAGGCCTCGTCGAGCATCGGGTCGCCCTTGCCGGCGGTTTTCGCCACGAGGTGCCATTTCAGCGCCTCGACCTTGTCCACCGGCGCGCCCTGTCCGTTCACCAGCACCCAGGCGAGGCGGTTTTGGGCGATCGGATTGTTTTGCCGGGCGGCCTTGCGCAACAGTGCCACCGCGGCAGGCTGGTTTCGCGACGTGCCGGTGCCGTTATACAGCGCGATGGCGTATTCGACCTCGGCCTCGACATTGTCGGCGAGCGATGCCGCCTGCAGCAGCCGCACCGACTTTTCGACGTCCTTCGGAACGCCGGTGCCTTCCTTGTAGAAGGTGGCGAGCGCGTATTGCGCCTGGGAGTTGCCGGCATCGGCGGCGACGCGAAGCAATTCCGCCGCGCGCCTGAGGTCCTGCGGCAGCGTCTGTCCGTCGATATAGAGCAGCGCCAGATTATACGCCGCGTTGGAATTGCCGAGCTTGGCCGAGGATGCCAGCAGTTTCGCGGCGTCCTCGCCATTGGCCGGGCCGCCGCGTCCGGCCAGACGAAGCATGGCGAGCGCGAACATGGCTTCGCGATCGCCGGCGTCGGAGGCACGCTTGTACCAGTCGACCGCCTTGGCATAGTCGAGCTTGACGCCTAGTCCATTGGCGTAGAGTTCGCCGATCATCGTCATCGCCTTGGGATCGCCCCTTTCCTGCACCCGCTTGGTCGCAAGATCGAACGCGGTCTTGTATTGGCCGCGCTGGTAAGCGGCGTAGACGTAGTCGACATGGGGATCGTCGGGCGCCGGCGCCGGCGTGACGGTTGCCGCCGGCTCGGCCGGATTTGCTTCGGGTTTCGGCGCCGCGACGGGCGCCGCGGGCTTTCTGGCGATCACAGGTGGTTTGGCTTTGGGCTTGGCGGCTGGCTTGCCCTCCGCGGGCGTTTCGGTCGCGGGAGGCGCCAGCGAAACCTGCGCTGACGCAGCTGTGGTCAGGATCAGGCAGCTTGCCAGGATCGATATCGGACGCAGGATCTTCATTCCGGCGCTTATCCCTGCTCGGCTTTGACTTTTCCGGACCAGGCGACGTGGGCCTGTCTGATCGCCTGTTCGACGTCCGCCAATGCCGCGGCTGCGCCGCGTGGATCGGTCCAGATGAAATCGCCGACCAGAACAAAATCCGCGCCAGCCGCGGCAAATTCGCGTGCTTCCTCGGGTGAGGCGGCAAAACCGACACAGGGCGGCTCGAACAATTCGGCCCACCATTGCAGCCGCTCCGCGATCGCCTCGATCGAAGGCCGCCGCCCGTTGGCATCGGGCTCGCCGAACAGCACATAGTCGGCGCCGGCTTCGGCTGCGGTCATCGAATCGTGCCGTGTCGACAGGCCGCCGACGCCGGCGATGCGATTGGGTTTCAGGCTCGGCAGCGCTTCTTCCAGGGTCTCGACGCCGGTCAGATGCGCGCCATCGGCGCCCGACCGGGCGACCAGTTCGACATGACCGTCGAGCAACAGGGCGGCGCCGCTTTGCTGGACCGAAGGCGCCAGCGCCTTGACGCGCGCGATCATGGCACGGGGTTCGGCCGGCTTCAGTCGCACAAGCACGGCGGCGATATCGGCCTTGGCGAACAGGCCGGCAAGGTCCGCGATCAGTGCCGACGGGTCGTCCACAATGGGCGTCGCGAGATAAAGTCGCGGGACGGGGCGGGGCGGAACGGATCTAGCGGCCATGATGTCGGTTTGGTGCCCCCGGACTGCGGCCAAAAAAGGGGCGGCCCGTCTGCCGCCGCCGCAACCTCATGCGACTTTCGGATCGAGTTCGCCCTTGCTGTAGCGCTTCGCCATTTCCGCCGGGGTCAGTACCTTTTTGATCTTGCTGGCCTGGCCGGCGGTATTGAATTCCTGCAGCCGCTGCTTGCACAGCCTGGTCATCGCTTCCATCGCGGGCTTGAGATATTTGCGCGGATCGAATTCGGACGGGTCCTCGCTGAGCACCTTGCGGATCTGGCCGGTCATCGCCATCCGGTTGTCGGTGTCGATATTGATCTTGCGGACGCCGTTCTTGATGCCGCGCTGAATCTCGGAAACCGGAACGCCCCAGGTCGGTTTCATCTTGCCGCCATTGGCGTTGATGATGTCCTGCAGATCCTGCGGCATCACCGACGACGAACCATGCATCACCAGATGGGTGTTGGGCAGCTTGCGGTGAATTTCCTCGATCACCTTCATGGCGAGGATGTCGCCGTCCGGCTTGCGGGTGAATTTATAGGCGCCGTGCGAGGTGCCCATCGCAATCGCCAACGCGTCGACCTTGGTCTGTTTGACGAACTTGACCGCCTCGTCCGGATCGGTGAGCAACTGGTCGTGGGAGAGCTTGCCCTCTGCGCCATGGCCGTCTTCCTTGTCGCCCATGCCGGTCTCGAGCGAACCCAGCACGCCGAGCTCGCCTTCGACCGAAATGCCGCCGAGATGGGCCATGTCGGTGACGGTCTTGGTGACCCCGACATTGTAGTCCCAGTTGCCCGGAGTCTTGCCGTCGGTCTTCAGCGAGCCATCCATCATGACGGACGTGAAGCCGGCCTGGATCGCGGTCATGCAGGTGGCGGGCTCGTTGCCGTGATCGAGGTGCACGCAGACCGGAATCTGCGGGTGGATCTCGGTCACTGCATCCATCATGTGCCGGAGCATCACGTCATTGGCGTAGGAGCGGGCGCCGCGCGAGGCCTGGATGATGATCGGGGCATCGAGGCTGGAGGCGGCATCCATGATCGCGAGCGCCTGCTCCATGTTGTTGATGTTGAAGGCCGGCACGCCGTAGTCGTGTTCCGCCGCGTGGTCGAGCAGTTGACGCAACGTAATGCGAGCCATCGGTCGTGTTCTCCACGTTGAGGGCTGCGACGCCCGATCCGGCGCTGCCTAGCGCACTCTCAAAACTTCGACGCCGGGCAGCGGTTTGCCTTCCATCCACTCGAGGAACGCGCCGCCCGCGGTCGAAACATAGCTGAAATCGCCGGCCACGCCGGCCTGGTTGAGCGCCGCCACGGTGTCGCCACCGCCGGCGACCGAGACCAGCTTCTTCGCCCGGGTCCGCTCGGCGGCGTGTTTCGCCGCCAGCACCGTGCCGCGGTCGAACGGCGTCATCTCGAATGCGCCGAGCGGGCCGTTCCAGACCAGCGTCGCGGCATCGTCGATCGCCGCATGAATCCGCGCGTTGGAACGCGGGCCGACGTCGAGGATCATGCCGTCGGCCGGAATCGCATCGAGGCCGTAGGCGTGGGAGGGCGAATTGGCGGCGACGTGAAATGCGACCACGGCGTCGACCGGCAGGATGATGGCGCAATTGGCCGCTTCCGCCTTTTCGATGATCCGCAGCGCGGTGGCCGCGAGATCCTTCTCCGCCAGCGACTTGCCGATGCCGATGCCCTGTGCGTGCAGGAAGGTATTGGCCATGCCGCCGCCGATCACCAGCGCGTCGACCTTGCTGACCAGGTTTTCCAGAAGGTCGATCTTGGTCGAGACATTGGCGCCGCCGATCACCGCGATCACCGGCTTGGCCGGCGCTTCCAGCGCCTTGCCCAGCGCGTCGAGTTCGGCCTGCATGGTGCGGCCGGCATAGGCCGGCAGCCGGTGGCCGAGACCTTCGGTCGAGGCATGGGCGCGGTGCGCCGCCGAAAACGCGTCGTTGACCCAGATGTCGCCGAGCTTGGCCAACTCGGCCACGAACGCCGGATCGTTGTTTTCCTCCTCCTTGTGGAAGCGGGTGTTTTCGAGGCAGAGGATGTCGCCGTCCTGCATCGCCCCGACCGCCTTCGCCGCGGCTTCCCCGATACAATCTTCCGCGAAGGCGACCGGCTTGTCGAGCAGCTCTGCGAGCGCGGCAGCGACCGGTTTCAGCGAGTCCCTGGCATCGGGTCCCTTCGGCCGCCCGAAATGGGCGAGCAGGATCACCTTGGCGCCTTTGCCGGAAAGTTCGGTGATGGTCGGCGCCACGCGTTCAAGCCGGGTGGCGTCGGTGACGTGGCCGTTTTCCATGGGAACGTTGAGGTCGACGCGCAGCAACGCGCGTTTGCCCTTCACGTCGACATCATCGAGGGTGCGAAATGTTTTTGACATCGACGGTCTCTCGCATCTCATCCTTCGAAACGCCTCGCTGCGCTCGGCTCCTCAGGACGAGGTTTCTTCCTCATGGTGAAGAGCGCGCGTCTTCGCGCGCGTCTCGAACCATGAGGCGATCAAAATCAGAGCAGCTTTCCCATCGCCACGGCAGTGTCGGCCATCC
>JBDTKD010000180.1:0-3493 GCA_039935515.1 Bradyrhizobium sp. | reverse complement strand
AAATCCGCTCGTTCTACCAAAAGCCGTCCCTCAAATACGCAGCATGATCATCCACTTACTTATGGACGGATTAATAACGAGCGATGATCGGCGCGTTCGGAGTGGTCGAAGGGAGTGTCACGATGCGTAGGTTTCTGCTGGCGGCGGTGGTGTTCGGAACAATGGCCGGCGCGCATGCCGCCGACATGCCCGATTATCTTCGCGGCGGTCTTGCCGAGCCGACGCCGACCCGAAACTGGGATGGCTGGTACGCCGGCGGCCAGGTTGGCTATTCATCGGCAAACATGGATTTCAGCCAAAGTCTCGTCGGCCTGACGAATTTTATTTATCGCGACAGCGTGCTCGAGGAGCCGACGTCACAACTGTCGGCTCTGGGCAAGGCCAACCCCCAAGCTACCGGGTTCGGCGCGTTCGTCGGTCGCAACTACCAATGGGACGACATCGTTGTCGGCATCGAGGCCAACTACAATTACATCAACGGCCTCACAGGTTCTTCAACTTCTTCAATTGGGCCGCTTGAATACAGCTTTCCGCCAGGACAGTTCACGCCTCTAAACGACACTCCCACCTTTGCGGTGACTTTGAGCGGCAAGGCCGCCGCGCAGATCAAGGATGCGATCACGTTCAGGGGCCGAGCGGGCTGGGCGACCGGCAATTTCCTGCCTTATATATTCGGCGGTATTGCGGTTGGCCGCATGGATATCGCGCGCACAGTGAGCAGCATCACGACCAGACGGGACGACATCAGCACGACATCCCCCTTGGGTGTTACCAGCATAGTGATCGGACCGACACTTCCGGTTCCATCTCAATCGACTACAATATCGGAAGAAAGAACCAACAACTTCGTGGTTGGCTGGACTGGCGGTCTCGGCATGGAGTACGTGTTATGGAACAACATCTTCCTGCGCGGCGAATGGGAATATATCAAGTTCATCTCGATCGAGAACACGGCGGTGACGATGAACAGCCTGCACGCCGGGATCGGTTACAAGTTCTGACCGCGGTCATGCGCACGCCGGCTTGACAGCAAATGCCGCGGCTGGTCCGATGCGGTTGCTGTCCGGGAAATTGTGCAACCCATGAAGATCTATGGCGACACCAATTCGGGCAATTGCCTGAAAGTGAAATGGGTCTGCGACGCCCTCGGGCTGGCCTATAGCTGGATCGAAGTTGATACGCGCAAGGGCGAGACGCATACGCCCGAATTTCTCCGGCGTAACGGTGCCGGTCAGGTTCCGACCGTCGAACTCGATGACGGTCGCGCGCTGGCGCAGTCCAATGGCATCATCCGGTATCTCGCCCGCGGCAGCGAGCTTATCCCGGCCGATGCGTATGATGCGGCCAAGATGGACGAATGGCTGTTCTGGGAACAGAACAGCCATGAGCCTTTCGTCGCAGGATGTCGCTTCCAGATGGGCTATCTGGGCAAATCGATGTCCGACCTCGATCCCGACAAGGTCAAGCGCGGCTATGCGGCGCTGGCCCGAATGGAGCATCAGCTCGCCGCGACGCGGTTTTTGGTCGGCGCCGCCGTGTCGCTCGCCGACGTCTCGCTGCTGGCCTATACAAGGCTCGCCCATGAGGGCGGCTTCCACCTTGACGGCTATGCCGCCGTGCGGCGCTGGATCGGCGAGACTGAAAAATTCCTTGGTCTGCCGCCGGCGCGCTGATCTCCCGGAAGCACAATCATGGCCACGATGTCCTCGATCGCGATCCGCCGTGCCCGCCGCGACGATGTCGGCACCATCGTGGCCATGCTGGCGGACGATCCGCTCGGCAGCGCACGCGAACGGTTGGAAGATCCGCTGCCGCACTCCTATTTCCAGGCATTCGAAGCCGTCGATCGCGATCCGAACATCCACCTCATGGTCGCCGAGGATGGCGAGGCCAAGGTGGTCGGCTGCCTGCAGCTCTGCATCCTGCCCGGGCTGAGTTCGCAGGGCGCCTCGCGCGGCCTGATCGAGGACGTTCGCATCGCCGCGTCGTTCCGCAGCCGTGGCATCGGCGAGCAGATGGTGCAGTGGGCGGTTACCGAGGCCCGCCACAGGGGTTGCAAGCTGGTCGAACTGCTCACCCACAAGACCCGAATCGATGCCCAGCGTTTCTACGTCAGGCTCGGATTTCAGCCGAGCCATGTTGGCATGACGCTGCGATTTTGAGGCGGCGCGACCGCCGGCGTGGCGAATCATCCATCGCAAATGATCGTTCCGAACGTCCTTGACGATTTCGGGCATTTCCCCTATGCACCGCGGCGGGACACCTCCCCCCAACGGGAGGCTTTCTATCTGGAAGGATAGGTCATGACTGTAGCGAAGCCCGCTTTGCGGCCGAACGTGCCGCATTTTTCTTCCGGCCCCTGTGCCAAGCGCCCCGGCTGGAACGCCCAAAATCTCAGAGATGCCGCTCTTGGCCGTTCGCACCGCGCGAAAATCGGCAAGGCCAAGCTCAAGCTCGCGATCGATCTGACGCGCGACGTGCTTGAAGTCCCCGCCGACTATAGGATCGGTGTGGTACCGGCGTCCGACACCGGGGCGGTCGAAATGGCGCTGTGGTCGTTGCTTGGCGCGCGTCCGGTGACCACGATCGCCTGGGAATCCTTCGGCGAGGGCTGGGTCAGCGATATCGTCAAGGAATTGAAGCTCAAGGACGTCACCCGGCTGCATGCCGGCTATGGCGAAATCCCCGATCTGAGCAAGGCCGATCCGGCGTCCGACATCGTCTTCACCTGGAACGGCACCACGTCAGGCGTCCGCGTCCCCAATGCCGACTGGATCAAGGCCGACCGCGAAGGCCTGACCATCTGCGACGCCACGTCGGCGGCGTTCGCCCAGCCGCTCGACTGGGCCAAGCTCGATGTCGTGACCTTCTCCTGGCAGAAGGCGCTGGGCGGCGAGGCCGCGCACGGCATGCTGGTGCTCGGGCCCCGCGCGGTGGCGCGTCTCGAGACCTACAAGCCGGCATGGCCGCTGCCGAAGATTTTCCGCTTGACCAAGGGCGGCAAACTTAACGAAGGCATCTTCGAGGGCGAGACCATCAACACGCCGTCGATGCTTTGTGTCGAGGATTATCTGGATGCGCTGAACTGGGGCAAATCGATCGGCGGGCTCAAGGGCCTGATGGCGCGCGCCAACGCCAACACCAAGGTGCTCGCCGACTGGAAGGCGAAAACGCCCTGGATCGATTTCCTGGCGAAGGATCCCGCGACCCGCTCCAACACCTCGGTGTGCCTGAAGGTGGTCGATCCCGCGATCATTTCGCTGACCCCGGACGCGCAGGCCGACTTCGCCAAGAAGCTTGTCGCGCTGGTCGAGAAGGAGGGCGCGGGTTACGACTTCGCCCACTACCGCGATGCGCCGGCGGGCCTGCGCATCTGGTGCGGCGCCACGGTGGAAGCGAGCGACGTCGCACTGCTGACGCAGTGGATCGACTGGGCGTTTGCCGAGACCAAGGCGTCGCTTCGGAAGGCGGCGTAGGTTTTTCTTCATCGTCG
>JBDTKD010000179.1:0-10861 GCA_039935515.1 Bradyrhizobium sp. | reverse complement strand
TTGCTGCTCGAGGTTCCGAAGAGACGAGGTGGAAAAGAGTTTAAGGTTATTACGCCGCAAGCGATTGCGGCGGTGCGCGGCACGATGTGGGCGGTCGATGCCGTCGAAAACAAGACTTCCGTTTTTGTCGTCAAGGGGCGCGTCGCCGTTGGGCGGCGAACTGGTAGTCATAGCGTCTTCCTCGGGCCGGGCGAAGGCGTCGATGTGGAAGCAGCGGGCCCTTTGACCGTGAAGCATTGGCCTCAAGCCCGCGTGTCTGCGTTGATGGCGCGACTCGGCCAGTAAACAGCGAATGAGCAGTCGCCATCTCCAAACCCTGATTGCCCTCGTTTTGGCGGGGCTTTGGGGGTTCGGCGTCTATTTTGGGCACTCTCTTGGTCACCTGCAATTTCTCGATCGCGCCGAATCTGCGATGACCGACCTTCGAACGCTTGTTCGTGGCGTAAGAGTACCGCCGGATCTTCTGACCATTGTCGCGATCGACGATGCTGCCGTGAAGCAGGCAGGCGGCTACCCGCTCGCCCGGGTTGATCTTGCCCGGATTGTCGACGCGATCGCGCGGTTGGAGCCGAAGGTCATCGCGGTCGATCTTCTGCTGGTCGACAGGAAAGCCGACGACGGTGATGAAGCTTTGGCGAAGTCGCTCGCGAGGCGTCCCACCGCAATTGCGGCCGCTGCAGTCTTCTCGAACGCCAGTCAGTCGGTCTCTGCAGAGAATGACGAGGGACCGTTCGCTCGGCTGCCAAGGGCTGAAAAATTCTTGCTGCCACTGAAGAAGTTCGCCGATCATGCAGCAAATCGGCATCGTCAATGTGGCGACAGATCGAAGTGGTACCCCTCGCTCTATCCCGATGCTCTTTCGAACAGGCGACAGGATCGAGATGTCGTTTCCGCTCCGCGTTGCCGCCCTGGCCGTCGGAAAAGAGCCCACGATCGAGTCGAACCGTTTGATACTGGATGAACGATCGATTCCTACCGACGTCGATCACGCTCTGCCGATAACATTCTACGGTCCGCGCGAGACGATCCGAACGGTTAGCGCTGCCTCGGTGCTTGCCGGCGAGACTGCTCCTGACGCTATTCGAAATCGAATTGTTGTCGTCGGTGCGACGGTCACCGGAGGCGGGGATTTTTTCCCCACCCCCTTCGAGCCGGTGATGCCGGGTGTCGAAGTTATTTCCACCGCCATCGCGCACCTGATGGCCGGCGATGGCGTATTGCGCGATCGGTCCGTGCGCATCGCCGATGGCATCACTGCCGTCGTGCTGCCTGGCGTTCTCGTAGGTTTGCTGGCGTGGGGTCGAAGTGCAGTGGGCCTTGTTGCGGCTGCCGCCGTGGTTTTGATCTGGACGGCGGCGATCTTCTTCGCGTTTTCGTCGGGGATTTTGTTGAGTGCGGCTGTGCCAGTCGCGGCTGCCGCGCCACCGGCGATTCTGTTCGGAGCCGTTCAACTCTGGTCGGGCAGGCGGCGGGCGCAGTATTTCGCCATGAGAAGTGAGCTTCTCGAGCAATTTCAAGCTCCGGGCTTGCAGGAATGGCTGACCCGGGATCCCGATTTTCTTATTGAACCCGTCCGCCAAAACGCAGCAATTGTCTTTATCGATCTGTCCGGGTTTACGTCTCTTAGTGAGCATCTCGGACCGGACAGGATACGCGAGCTGTTGAAAGACTTCCATGCCTTGGTCGACAAACAGGCGGTGACCTGCGGTGGAATGATTACGAGCTTCTTGGGTGACGGCGCCATGATCCTGTTCGGCCTGCCGGAAGCTGCGCCAGATGACGCGTTTAGGGCGGCAAAATGCTCAATCGGACTCTGTGTCAGCGCTGAGCAATGGCTAGCCTCTCTACCCCAATTGACCGCGCCAAGACTTGGATTCAAGGTCGGCGCCCATTTTGGAACGATCATTGCCTCCAGGCTCGGAGGTGGAAGTTATCACCACGTCACAGCGACCGGTGACACCGTAAACGTGGCGAGCCGCTTGATGGAAGTGGCGGCCAAACATGGTGTCCAACTTGCGGTGAGCAACGAATTGCTCCGCGCCGCGGGGCGCGATTGTGCCGTATTCAAATTTGGCGCTGTTACGGGGCCAAATGATACCCAGATTCGGGGTCGTTCAGGGACGCTCGCAGTCTGGTTGTGGCGGAGTTAACTCCTGGCGTAGGCTACTCCCTCCATCCGGACCGCGAATTGGTCTGATGAAGGTTCGCGAGGTAAGCAATGAAAGCGTATCTGGTGCTCGACTTGTCGGTGAATGACTTTGGCGGTTTCAGAAAATACATCGCTGAAATCCCTGCATTCATCGCAAAGCATTCAGGAAAATACATCGTTCAAGGGGTTCAGCCAACGACAATTGAGGGTGATTGGAAACCCGAACGCATGGTCATCATCGAATTCCCGGAGCGCGAAAAGGCAGAAGCATTTCTGGGTGATCCTGAAATTCAAGACCTGTTCAAGCTGCGCCACGATACGACGACGAGCAAACTGGTGCTTGCCGATGGGTGCACGTAACCGCCTGCTTTCGCGCTCGCGCCCGGCGGGGCAGGGCGCGAGCGACGGGGCATGACAGCTCAACAGCCTCCGGTGCACCTGCCTTCGGCGTCGATATTCATGGTCTTTCCGCTTAACGGCAGGTACACCGGCACATGGACCGCAGCCTTGAAGGCCGCCGTCTTTGTGTTTGGTAGTAGTTTGCCGCCCTTGGTAGCCGCCTCATTGGCGTGCGACGCAATTACGGCGTTTGGCTTGACGAGTTCATTGATCACATAAGCTGCTTCCGTGGCACCGGTCGTGAAGACGTCGCCAATATTCAAAACAGCCAACTTGGCGTGGAATTCACGTCGGACAACGAGGTCCTGATCCGCTATCACACCGGTATCGCCTGAGAGATAGACCGTGAGTCCGTTGGAAAAGCGGAGCACATACCCGCCGGGTGGTCCGATATAGGCGGTCAAGCCGTTAGCCTGCATCTCCTTGGCCAGATCGCCGCTAAGAAAAGCCGAGTTGATACCGTTGCTGTGCGCCGCCGGCACGCTCCAGATGGATACGCCACCGAGCTTGCTCATGGCGCCGAAGCGGAGCGTGACCACTTGCTCCTTATCGCCGCCGGCCGCCGGAATTCTTGTCCCAAACCAGCTGTTCATCTCGCCGCCCACGAGGAATTTCGCCTTCTTGGCGACCACGATTTTTTCCGTGTTCGAACTCGGTGTATCCTTGACGTCAAATATCGGATGGCCGCAATCGCCAGCGTTTGCCGTTGCTGAATGCACGTCACCCAGATGATCGACGTGGGCGTGGCTAAGCAATACGCCATCGATCTTCCCCAGCCGCGGGTCGTCGGGCCCGCGGACCGTGCGCCCTGCATCGTAGAGAATTCGGGTGCCGTCGGGGTCCTCGAAGACCAGGGCCCGGTCATAAGCGCAGAACTCCCCGTCGTGGCTGCCGAGGGGCGTGATCTTCACATTAGCCGACAAGGCCGGTTGAACGGTGAGGCCGATCAACCCGCCGATTGTTGCCAGAATTAGGGTTATGCGCGCCATGATTTTTCCCCTACGGCTTCGATGCAATCACAATCCGTTATTGGTGAGCTCCTGGTACCAGCGAGCAACGCAATTCAACCACAAGCCATGCAACAAGAGCACTGAACTAAAGACGCATGAGAAATTCGCACGAGTTGGCGAGAAACAGGTTCAAGGCTTGATTTTGGCGCGGAAGAAATCGAATTCGGATGTTGACACCGCGGTTCAGAAATTGGCGTAATCGTTCTGCCTTTCGTTGTTTCTTCATTCGCTTTCGGGTGACCCATGCTTCGCCGCGCCCTGTTCGCCAGTCTCACCATGAGTTTGGCAGTCTTCTCCGCAGCGTCCTTGGCCTACGACATCAAGCCCAAGAGTTCCGAGTCCGCCTTCACGGCAAAAGTGCACCCGGATATTCTGGGTATCTCCACCGACTCCACGGCGGAATCGGCTCGGGCGATCTTTGAAGCGGCTTTTAGGGGGCGCATCGATACCAAGACCGACATCCAGCGGCAGAAATTCGGCAGCACGGCCGTCAGCTATATCGCTGCCTTGACTTTTGATTTTCCCGCGGGCCCGAAACAAACCGGCGAAGTGCTTTCGACAAGCTTCTCCTCGCCCGCGAGCGCAAACCGTGCTTATTTCGTCACCCGAAACCTGACGTTCGCGCAAGACCGGCAGCCGTCCAAGACCGAGATGATAAAACAGGTCATGGATAAATACGGCGCGCCAACCATCATCGGAGATCAGCACCTCTATTACATATATCGCGCTGGCAGGATCGTATCCGTGGGCGTGAAGTACAAGGAAACCACGGCACTCGACGCGATCGACCGGCCGCTCGATCCGAAAGCTGCGATCAAGCTCAACGGCACCAATGGCCAGGGCAGTTGCGTGGCGGTCGTAAAACGCTCGCAGACCAAGGAAAAAACGTTGAGCGCGATGCTGGACGTGGCAAGGGATGCCAACTGCGACGGTACCCTCAGCGTGCAGCTAACGCCGGGCATTGCGCCGGAGCGGGTCGGCAATGCACGATTCACACTGTTGGATTTCAAGCGCATTGTCAGCGCGGCCACGATCGACGGCGATGCTCTTGCTGCGGAAAAGAACGAGCGGAATCCAATGCCGCAGGGCAACGCGCCAAAACTCTAGCCCGCCGAGAAGCAAACTGCGCGATTATTTACCTGTTGCGTGCCTCATTGGCATCCGGCAAAAGGTTTCGTCCCGCTGCAGGCCGGCTATATCACGTGGCGGCCGCGGCTAATATCGGTTTCTTCCTCTGGAGTAATAAATGACATCGGTCCGTGGAGCGGCCGTCGCCTTGACCGGAGCAGCGAGCGGCATCGGTCGCGCGCTAGCGTTGGAACTCGCGGAACGGAACTGCGAACTGGCGCTCGGTGATCGCGACGAAGCAGGCTTGCTGGCGGTCGCCGCTGAAATCGCCAGGATCAGTCCACAGAGAGTTACGACCCATATTGTGGATGTCTCGAAACCCGGTCAGATCCAGGACTTTGCGCAAAAGGTAGTCTTTAGTCATCCCAACCTCAACATACTTATCAACAATGCCGGCGTGGCCTTGATAGGAGAATTTCACGAGATAGACCAGGAGCAGATGGACTGCCTGATGAACGTGAATTTCTGGGGCGTCGTACATGCCACGCGTGCGTTCCTGCCTCATCTGGCGCGGCAGCGCGAGGCCCACATCGTGAATGTATCGAGCATCTTCGGCATCATCGCACCGCCCGGTCAGACTGCCTATGCGGCGGCAAAATTCGCGGTGCGTGGGTTTTCCGAAAGCTTGCGGCACGAGCTTGAAACGGCAGGAAGCCCAATCAGGCTTTCGCTGGTCCATCCCGGCGGAGTGGTGACCAACATTGCGCGTAACGCCTGTTCTGGCGTCGCGCTTGCGGACAGTTCGCGTCGAGCTGAAGCGCTCGAGCGTTTCGATAGCGTCGCGCGAACCACCCCGAAAGCTGCTGCGCAGCGCATCATCGAGGGCGTTGAGCACAATCACCCGCGCATCCTGATTGGGTTTGACGCGCAGTTTGCGGACAATCTGCAGCGGCTCCAACCTGAAACGTATTGGAAGCAACTGGCGAATATATTCAACGAGCGAAAGGCGCTGGAAACCGAGAAAAGCTGAAGTCGCTGCGAACGAGGTCTGATCGGAGCGGCCGGAAATCCAGGTGCCGCCGGATCACGGAATTTTTCCGGCGTCCCGGAATTCCGGAAGTCGTTGACTGAGAAAGCGATGGCATTTATTTATTTGCTTCGATTCCTCAAAATAAAGCAGGACCGGGATGCGCTGCTCGAAACCCTACGCCGCATGTGCGGTATTCTTCCTTCTTTTGCAGCCAGCGATTCTGTTCGCAGGAACTCTACAGCCGCACCGTGCTCATCCACACCAACGCGTGTATCTGTTGCGGGGCTTTCTGAACGTCTTTTCTCTGGGAATGGATCAGCTAGCCGATGAACTCCGCCAGCGAGGAATCGAGGCCGTCGTCGCGAACCATACGCTTTCAGGCCTGTATGCCAATGAAGCGGTTCGCGATTGCAAAGCGGGTTTGATAAGTTCCATCGCCATTGTTGGCCATTCACTAGGAGCTACTGCGGGCGTCGATATGGCGGAACAATTGGCTCAGGCAGGCGTAGCGGTCGGGCTTGTCGTTACGGTGGACCCAATTACGCTGACCGCCGCTCCTGGGAATGTCAAGAGACTGGAAAATTTCTATATTTCTGACGGGGTCGGTAAGACAGTCCAACGTGGCCCGGACTTTCACGGCTCTCTGCAGAATATCGATCTGAAGAACAACGCTGGACTTGGCCATGTCTCAATAGCAAATTCGGAGCACGTCCATCAGCAGGTGTTGAAGTTTGTTGCGGCGGCGGCAACCAGTCGGTGCAAATAAGAAGCCAGATCGCCTCCGGGGGCACCTTATCTTTGGGAGGCTCGATCGTGAGGAGCGGATGATGGTAGACCAGTTTGACGACCGCTATCGTAACTACGCCTGACATATTGCACGTATCGTCGCATGGTATCTTTAGCTGAGAGGCAACTTGGCCGTCGACAGGATCGCCGCGTTTGCGTCATTGGCGCCGGTCCTTGCGGTTTGACGACGGTCAAGAATCTGCTCGCCGCTGGCCTGAAAGAGATCGTCTGTTACGATGACGGTATCGCGATCGGCGGCAACTGGGTATTTGACGAACGGTCCGGACGCGGCTGCGTATATGACGCGACGCATCTCATTTCCTCGAAGCGGCTGTCCGAATTTGAGGATTATCCGATGCCCTCGGATTATCCCGACTACCCGTCGCATCGACTCGTTCGAGCTTATTTTGAGGATTACGCGGCTCGATTCGATTTGATGCGGTTCATTTGCCTCGAAAGTCGCGTTGACGCGGCAAACTTGCTCGAAAATGGGAAATGGTCGGTCGTTGTCTCGGACCCGACGGGAACCCGCGAGGAAGCTTTTGACGATCTGATCGTTTGTTCGGGGCATCATCGCGATCCTTTCGAACCGAACGTCGCAGGCCATTTCTCCGGGCAAACCCTGCACGCTCGCGATTTCAAGCGCGCGGCGCCTTTTCAGGGCCAGCGTGTCCTGGTCGTCGGCGGCGGTAATTCCGCATGCGACATAGCAGTCGACGTAGGCCGGGTGGCGTCGCACACCTGCCTCAGCATGCGGCGCGGATATCATTTCGTTCCGAAGGTGATGTTGGGCCGTCCCAGTGACGTATTGTACCAGCGGATTCGTCAGCTGGGCCTGCCGAAGTCATGGACCCGCCGTCTGGCCGACGCTTGGGTGAGGTTTAGTGTGGGGCCGCCAGAGAAATACGGCTTGCAAGCGCCCGCCGGCCGTCTGTTCGAAATGCACCCGACTTTGAGCTCCGATATTCTCAGCGCGCTGCGCGACGGAAGAGTATTCGCACGGACCGGCATTGAACGGCTTGACGGAGCCGAGGTTCGATTTCATGACGGTCGTTCAGAATCTTTCGACGCCATCATCTGGGCGACCGGCTACCGTGACGGGTTTCCGTTTCTCAATGCGAGTGTTGTTGATTGGAAACCGGGTGAACCGCCGCCGCTTCTGCTGCGAATGATGCATCGACGTATAGCCAGTCTGTTTTTCGTGGGGCTATTCCAGCCTATCGGCTGCATTTGGCGCCTTGCCGACTACCAGGCGCGGATAGCCGCCTTGCAAATCACGGGACAGTTGCAGCGGCCAATGGATATCGACGCGCGTATCTTCGATCAGATCAGTTCGCCACACTGGCGCTTCGATAGCGCTCCACGCCACGCTCTTGAAGTCGATTATCACGATTTCCGCGCTGAATTGCTGAAGGAGTTGGCAGCCACCGCTCAGAGGGGAACTGAGAGGCATGATCAGGCCCTCGCGTAAGGCCTTCGCAATCGGTGCGCTCGTTTGCGCCTGCTGTTTGCAGGGCGGCTGCGTGGAGCGCGCCTTCGCGGGAGCAAACCGGACCGGATCTCCGCGGCGAACGGGTAATCGTTCCGCGTCGTCTTTTGACCCAGAACGCGCTCTCGCGACAATCGCGGTTTAGACGCTGAGAAAGCAAAGGGGGGCCGGCAAACGATGACGAGTGACTGAAGGTGGCCTCCGACCCCCGAAGGGGCCGCAGGCCGACTTAGTTAGGCCGATCGCCCTCATCAGGAGCAAATCCAGATGATCGCGACCGCCATTGGCAAGCTGACGGCGAAGGTACTGACCAAGGTCAGGGCCAATTCCGATAGTAAGGTTGGTTCCGGACGTATTTGCTCCAACGACATGCGGCTGGCTCCATCTTTGCAAATCGCAAAAAATCGCAAATCACGGCTTTTCCGTACGCGCGAAAGGCGCCTCAGCCCGCGTGCAGACTGGGGCTCAATGGTTAAGGATTGGTTAACGTTAATTTTGTCTTGCCATTGTCGACAAATTTCTAACGATTAGGATGAGGAAAGTCGGGCGGATGGAGGCAACTCCAGCGTACCGCACGATCAGAGGCTGAGAGGATCGCATCCCGTCGGCCTCGCCGAAATCACAGCGATGGAACCGGCCAGGAGCCGGCAGTTGCGGAAATCAGCCGTCCGGTGACCGCCCGGACGGCTTTTTCTTTGCAACGTGCGCCTTCCCTGCGGGGTCGAATCCGGTCGTCGCCGGATGTCTACTTTTGCTCTGGAATCACAGCATGCACCGACCGGTCTCGCCGCGAGTGGATTCACATCAAGGGGGACCCTGAACTTGGATCAACAATAGTGTAACCGGCAATTGAGCGGGGGTGTTCTCGGGTCACGTGACCGCCGGCATTGCCGTCATGCACATGCCAGATGTCGCCGGCGACATGCTGCTGCAAAATCATGACATGGCCCGGTCGAACAGCCGCCATACCCGTCGCCGGCGCCGTTCTCGGAAAACGGCGCCAATTGGACGCGAGATTTAATTGAGGAATAATCCGGCCAAAGCGGAACAGCGAGGCCTCGCATCCACAGAACGCATGGGGGCATCCTGAGGGGCGACTGCTAACGATTCTTTCGTCGCCTTTAACATCGCCAACGAACAACGCCATGGAAGAACGAAAATTTTGAAAGCGGTGGTGATGGTGGGGACGGGCTTCGGCTTGAACGGAAAAAAGCAACAACAACGCTACGGAAAACGCGGCTTTCCACATCGAAAGGGACTCCATGAGTTTGCGAAATCCCCTGCCGTGAAAATACAAACGAGGAAACGTGTCAGCATGTTGGCGGAAACGCACCTGCCAGTGCCCGATGGTGGACATAAAGGTTGTACTGGCCGCCGGTTTGCCGCATGGAGCTCTGGGCTGGTTAGCATTGGGTATCGTCATGCCGTATTACACCGCAATCGTCACTTTGATCGCCATAGCGTTCTATTTCTTCCTTGCAACGCGCGTTGCGGTGGCGCGGGGCAAATTCAATGTGAAGCATCCGGCAACGACGGGCAATTCCGACTTCGAACGCATCTTTCGCGTGCACATGAATACGCTCGAATGGATGCCGACTTTTCTGGTGCCGCTGTGGCTTTGCGCAATTTACCTCAACGACATCGCTGCAGCAGCGCTCGGACTTGTCTGGATCGGCGGGCGTGTTTTGTACTTTGTCGGCTACAGCAACGCCGTGGAGAAGCGCTTGCCCGGGTTCTTCATCCAATCGACGGTGTGCCTGTTGCTGTTCATCGGTGCAATCGTGGGCATCGTCATGCACCGTACAGGCGGCTGATCGGCAAAGCCAGCCGTGCAACGCGAGGGCAGGCGCGCCATCACGCCGGCCAACCCGCTTCAAGACGCCGAGGAGGTCACCCGCGGCGAGAGCCTGCGCCGCAGCCGTGATCAGCGAATCCATCGGAAATCCCGCCACATTTGTCACTCCCACTGTTCGATGTCCGGCAGCAAAGTATCGCATCATCAACAGCGAGCGATCGGCAGCGAACGGTATCGCGTTCCAGCCCGAATACACCAGCGATCGCTCTAGCTCGGAGGTTGCGATGACCACGATTACATCACCTGAAAAGAGCGGGAAGGAAGGACATCACGCCATGAACACGCCACCGATTGTGTTGCCGCAAAAGTGGGAGGCTGCGCGCGAGCAGCTTCTCATCAAGGAAAAGGCCCTGACCCGCGCCCGTGACGCGCTGGCCGCCGAGCGACGGCGGATGCCGTGGGTTGCCGTGGAAAAGGCATATGGATTCGACGGCCCCCAGGGCAAAGCGAGCCTGCTCGACTTGTTCGAGGGCCGCCGTCAGCTGATCGTCTACCGCGCCTTCTTCGAGCCCGGCGTGCACGGCTGGCCGGAGCATGCCTGCATTGGTTGTTCCCTGGGGGCCGACCAGGTCGCCCAGCTCGCCCACCTGAACGCGCGCGACACGACCCTCGTGTATGCCTCGCGGGCACCGCAGGCCGACATCGCGCGCCTGAAGGTGCGGATGGGCTGGGAAATCCCCTGGTACACCATCACCGACAGCTTCGACGCCGACTTCGGGGTGGATCAATGGCACGGCCACAACGCGTTCATCCGCGAAGGCGAGCGCGTGTTCCGCACCTACTTCATCAACAGCCGCGGCGACGAGGCGATGGGCACCACCTGGAGCTACCTCGACATGACGGCGCTCGGGCGTCAGGAGATCTGGGAGGACTCGCCGGTGGGCTATCCCCAGAGCCGACCGTACAAGTGGTGGAACTGGCACGACACTTACATCCCTGACGCCGCGCCCGACCCGAAATGGGTCGAGGTATCGGATATCGGCGAGGCCGCGTTTCGGAAACGCGACGGCTAGTCCGGTGCCCAAAGTAAGCGCGGACCGCTTGCTGTCGCTGGCGGCCGCGCCGACCTTCGCCA
>JBDTKD010000178.1:0-4779 GCA_039935515.1 Bradyrhizobium sp. | reverse complement strand
GCGAACTGGTCGAACCATTTGTCGTACGCAGGAACGAAATGACTCCATTGTACGATCGTCATCGTCTTGGTATCGGCCAGTGCCCGCGACACGAATGGCGCTGAGATCAAGGGTGCGGCGGCAAGGGTGAGACTCGTTTCCTTCAAGAACCGGCGTCTCGTGACCCGCATAATTGTGCTCGTGCTCATCTTCGGCTCCTCCTCTGTTTGGTCTCGGCTTGGTCTCGATTGGATGAGGCGGATCTAGATGAGAGAATTGCCTCTTCCACCGGATTGAGTTTTTAGGTCGCGAGCGTAGTCCGTGATAACCTTGCGGCACCAGCTAGCAATTTAGCTTAGAAATCGCTCGAGTATACGTCAGAAAGAGCAGCCGCCAACGAGGCGACCCCTTCGGAGCTGATCCGGTCAGCTGGCCTGACCTATTTGCGTTGACTGCCGCCCACCGTGAAGTGCATCGCACCGGATACAAATGCTGGTCGGAGTTGCCTTTCTGTCTTTCTCATACAGCAGTCGATCCACCCTGGGCCGATCTCCATGCGAGGGAGCAGATATCTATTGAACCCTGTTCACCCAGGCCACAAACGTCATCCTGATGCGCCCGCACAACTGGGAGTGCTTCAGCTTCGAAATGTGGCTTCGGAACGCAGTCCCACGGCTGCATCGCAGCAAGCTGGTAACGGTCCTGGCCAACAAACCGGCACGGATCCTCTGGATGAGGTCTAACCCTCGTGGTGAGGGGCGCGCACGCGCTGTCTCGAACCACGAGGCCAGCGTGTGCGGTCATGATTATATGCCCTAGCGCCGCTCCTTCTTTCCTTTCGGCGCGGCCGGCCGCCGCTGCAGCGGCGCGGGCCGGTTTTGCTGCCCGGGCCGCAGGCCGGGACCGTTTGGCTGCCGCTGCAGGCTACCCGGGGGCTGCAATTGTCCCGGCCGGTTTTGCGGTCTCGGCTGCAAGCCGGGCCGTTGCGACGGACCGTTCGGCCGCTGTACGCCGGGCGGACGCGTCGGATTGTTACGCAAATTGTTTCTGCCGGGATTGGCCTGTCGCAACGCGCGCTGCCGGTTGACGATCTGGCGGCCGACGTTTTGGGCGGCGTGCACCTGGCGCACGATGCCCTGGTCGCGAAGCGCCTGCTGGGGCGAGATCAACAGCGGCACCGCGCCGAAGCGTCCGCCGGCGCCGGGCCTGATGGTAAAGCCGCTCGCACCCTGGGTGAGAAAGCCAAGCCGAGTGCCGGCGCGGTCGTTGACCTCGATTCGTCCGACCCTGCCGTCCGCGTCGGGATAAAGCTTGATCGCGACATTGTTGGCGCTGGAGGCGGAGGCGCCTTCCGGCACCTCGACCAGGCCGGTGGTGCCGCGAATGCCGAGTGTCGCGGTCGGAGTCGATATTTTCATATTACCGGTCTTGGCGACCGCGGCGGCCGCGAAGGCGACGGTGCCCTTGGCGATATCGAACAGTGCGGCGTTTTGCTTGCCGCCGTCCTCATAGACAAAATCGTCGACGGTGATCCGCGCATTGGCGGTGAGATTGAAGGTGGTGGCGTCGTTGAAGGTCACGCCGAGCGTCGAATTCGCCGCGGTCTGCAGCACGTCGTTCTGGTAGATGTCGTCCTGGACCTTGAGCGGGGTCGCGATCTTGTTGCGGGTGACGCCCGCGCTGCCGGTCAGCGTCGCGACGTTGCCGACCGGCTCATCGGCGGCGGCCTGCGCCGGCGAAGCCGGTGCGGGCGGCTGGGCCGGTTGCGCTTGCGCCACCTTGATCGACGCCGACGCCGTCACCGGTGTGGCTGCCTCTGCCGGGATCGATGGCATCGCGGCGAGCTTCGCCGGGCTCACGAACAGGAAGCAGCCAAGACACCCGACTGCAAATGAAAACGCGCGTGCTGGCACAAGGGAGGTCCCGGGCGAGAATGACGATGGCAGATGTTGCGATTGATGGCCCTGTCGGCTGAATGCCAAATGAACGCAGACGCCTTGTTGACGCGCCAGGGTCAAACGGTCAAGCACCGCGTCCTGTATTGGCAGGCGCGGTGCCCGGTCGGGATCTTGTTTTTCCACTTGTCATTCGGGGCGATGCCAACGGTCCGCGCAAAGCGCGGCCCGACGACAGGCTCCGCATCGAACCCGGAATCCCGAGATTCCCCGATGCGCAATTGCGCATCTGAGATCTGGTCCTTCGGACCATCCCGGAATGACGCGAAGACTTAGCTGATGCGCTTCCAGGTCTGGCCGCCGCAGAACATGCCACCGAACGCGCAGCCCTGGACCTTCAGCGCATTAGGTCCTTTCATCGTGATCGTGGAGTCGTAATCCCTGCCACTGTCGGGATCGTGAATCCGGTCGGTCCATTTCGAGCCCGACGGACCCCCGGGCGAATGACTCTGCCGCGATCGTACGCCGCTAAATTACACCGAGCACGATTGCGCCGACAAAGGCGAGGGCGAGATACGCGGTCACCACGCTGAGTCTGCCGACGAAAGTCATGGGAGTTCTCCCTGGCTGATTCACGTCGCTGGCCGAACTAACGCGAACAAATAACGGCTGTTCCCGCCGAAAAAAGTCAGGGCCGCTGTCCATCCGCCGCCTCGCGTCGCCGGGTACCGTGGCCTGCCCGGTTAAGGAATCGTGAAATGAGCGCGTTGAAGAGTCTTTAAGTAAATTCCTTGAAGTTGCGCGGATGACGCGCGGAGTTCGTTGGTATCTGGTCGGCTCCCTGGTCCTTGTCTCGTTGGCGGGTTGCGGCCGCGGATTTTTTCAGTCCGAGGAGCGCGAGCCATGGCGGGCCGAGGCCGAAATCGCCTGCCTGAAATCCGGCGCGGTGAAAGAAAATGCCGAGCTGGTCCGGATCGACCCGATTTCGGGTCCGGGCATTTGTGGCGCCGAGTTCCCGCTCAAGGTGTCGGCGCTCGGCGAAAGCAGCGGCAGCTTTGGTTTTGCCGATGACGACCTGCGGCCGCCCGCCAGCATCGGCAATCAGCCGCGCTGGCCGATATCGCCACTGCCTCCGCCGCGAGCCCGGTCCTATCCGGACACCGCCGCGCCGTCCAGCGGGCCGATTTCGTTGACCGCGCCGGGCGTGGCGCCCGATCAAGACGAGATCGACCTGCCGGCCGAGGGCACGCCAGGGTGGCGGGGGGCGCCGGTCCGGCAACCCTATTCAGGTGCCTCGGCCTATCGGCCGCCCGACCGCTATTCCGCGCCTTATTTGCAGCGTCCGTCGGCCACGCTGGCCCAGCCCCCGGCAGAAAGCCTGCCGCGGCTCGGACCGGCGCAGCCCGGCTCAGTCGCCGCGTTCGGGCCGGTCGCGGTCAGACCGACGGCAACGCTTGCCTGTCCGATTGTCTCGGCGCTCGATCGCTGGCTTGCCGATTCCGTGCAGCCCGCCGCGATGCGCTGGTTCGGCGCGCGCGTGGTCGAGATCAGGCAGATCTCCGCCTATTCCTGCCGCGGCATGAACGGCAATCCGCACGCGCATATTTCCGAACACGCCTTTGGCAACGCGCTGGATATTGCGGCGTTCACGCTGGCCGACGGACGCAGCATTTCGGTCAAGGACGGCTGGAAGGGTTTGCCGGAAGAGCAGGGCTTCCTGCGCGATGTGCAGGCCTCGGCCTGCCGCGAATTCTCCACCGTGCTGGCGCCGGGCTCCAACGTCTATCACTACAATCACATCCACGTCGACCTGATGCGGCGCGCCCGCCGGCCCGTCATCTGCGAGCCGGCTGCGATGTCCGGCGAGGAGGTCGCGGCGCGCGCCGCCCAGCGCAGCCCCTATGCGTCGCGCGAACCGAGCGTCACGGGATCGCTCGGCGGTGGCGGCAAAGCCCTGGCGCACCGCCGCAGCGCAAGGGAAGAAGACGAATTCGAAGACGAGTAGCGCGCGCCCCGCGACCGCAGCGATCAGTTCGGCTTCGCCCGATACGCCGCCAGAAACATCTGCGTCGCGCTTTCGACCACTTGCACGATGCGCTCGGTCGAAGGCGGCGGCGCGGCCTGGAAAATGAACGGCAGAAACAGCGACGCCTGGCACATCAGCATGAACTGCGACGCCGCCAGCTGGCATTCGCCGATCGCAAGATCGTTCGGCCCGACATGCGCCTCGAGATAGCCCGCGAGCCGGCTGATCGTGTTCTGCAGCACCTGTTCATAAAAACGGCGGCCGACATCCGGCATTCGCTCGGCAATCGCCATCACCGTGCGGATCGCCGATCCGCCGCCGGGCCGGCACAGCAACTGAATATAGGCCTCGCCAAACTCCCGAAGCGTGGTGGCGACATCACGCTCCGCGTCGAAACTGAAAGCCATCTTGCTTTGTTCGATAGTCTCTTCCTCGACAATCGCCTCGAACAGCCGGTTCTTGTCGGCGAAATAGACATAGAGCGTGCCCTTGGAGACCCCGGCGGCGCGGGCGATTTCACCCATGCTGGCGCCGTCAAAGCCGAGATCCATGAAGACCTTACTGGCGCCCTCGAGAATCTGGCGGCGCTTCGAACTGTCTTCGTCGCCGACGAAGCGTAATGTCCCAGGATTTGCTGCAACCATCGGCTTGGCTTCTCTCAGATGATTCCGGGCTGGAAACCGCCCGGAAGCGGCTCGCGTTCTATGGGCGGCCCGGTTCAGATGTAGCTTGACCGAACGGTTCGGTCAATGCTAATTTGAGAACAGGAGGATGGCCGGGCCTGTTTTGGCACGGCCAGCCTTGCGAGTTCAGTCACGGGAGGCCGCAATGGCCGCAACGAGAGATCAGGCCGCCCGCATCCGTCGTCCTGGGCCTGAT
>JBDTKD010000177.1:0-3274 GCA_039935515.1 Bradyrhizobium sp. | reverse complement strand
GGGCCATTTCTGCCCGATCAGCAACGGGGATCGAAAATGAAGGGTTCGGATGTTCTCGTTGCCGCTCTCGAGAACGAGGGCGTTGACCGGATCTTCGGGGTTCCCGGGGAGGAGAATCTCGATGTCGTCGAAAGTCTCCGGCGGTCCTCGATCGAGCTGGTGGTGACCCGCCACGAGCAGCCTGCGGCCTTCATGGCTGCGACCTATGGACGGCTCACCGGAAAGCCGGGGGTCGCGCTCAGCACGCTGGGGCCCGGTGCGCTGAACCTCGTCACCGGCGCGGCCTACGGCTTTCTCGGCAGCATGCCGATGGTGCTGATCACCGGCCAGAAGGCGATCCGGCAAAGCCGGCAAGCGCATTTCCAGATCGTCGATATCGTCGCCGCGATGCGTCCGCTCACCAAACAGTCACAGCAGATCGTGAGCGCCTCGAGCATTCCGACCCTGGTCCGCAATGCCTTTCGCATTGCGTCGGAGGAGCGTCCAGGGCCGGTTCACCTCGAATTGCCCGAAGACATCGCCGGTGAGGAGGCCGGTGACGCCGTGCTGGTGCCGGCGCATGCCGTGGAGATTCCGGTTCCATCGTCGGAATCCATCGGGCGCGCCTCCGAATTGATCCTGGCGGCCAGATTTCCGCTGCTGATGTTCGGCGCCGGCGCGAGCCGGCCTCAATTGGCACCGGCGCTGTCCGAATTCGTGCAACGTGTCCGCATCCCCTTCTTCAACACCCAGATGGGGAAGGGCGCGGTCGGGGGCGCTTCGGAATTCTATCTCGGCACCGCCGCCCTGAGCGAACGCGACTATGTTCACCAGGCGATCGATCGCGCGGATCTGATCGTGACCATCGGGCATGACACGGTTGAAAAGCCGCCGTTCCTGATGGCGCAAGGCCGGCACCAGGTCATTCATATCGGGTTCGTGCCCGCGACCGTCGAAGAGGTGTATTTCCCACAGGTCGAGGTCATCGGCGATATTGCGAAGGGCCTCGATTTGCTCGCCGGCCGGCTGGAAGGCAGGCTCACGATCAACCCGGACTGGGTGGCGCTACGCCGGGATATTCTGGGTCACATCACCGATCGGGCGCAAGAGGATCGCTTCCCGCTAACGCCGCAACGCATCGTGCACGACGTCCGGCAAGTCATGCCGCCCGACGGGATCGTGGCGCTCGACAACGGGATGTACAAGATCTGGTTTGCGCGCAACTACCGCACCGACATCGCCAATACGCTGCTGCTCGACAATGCGCTGGCGACCATGGGAGCCGGCCTGCCTTCCGGAATGATGGCGGCGCTGCTCTATCCCGGACGCCGCGTGCTGGTCGTTGCCGGAGACGGCGGCTTCATGATGAACAGCCAGGAACTTGAAACCGCACGGCGGCTGAAGCTCGATCTCGTCGTCCTGATCATCGAGGATCACGCCTACGGCATGATCCGCTGGAAGCAGGCCGTCGACGGTTTCGCCGACTGGGGCCTGACCTTCGGCAATCCCGACTTTGTCGCCTATGCTGCTGCCTATGGCACGCAGGGCCGGCGGGTCACCACGGCGTCGGGGTTGGTGCCGGCGCTGGAGCAAGCCTTTGCCGCCGGCGGCATCCACCTGATCGCAGTGCCGATCGACTACCGCGAGAACATCACTGTTCTGGTCGACGAACTGAAGCACATGCAGAATCAACAGTGATCGCGGGCGGCGCCCGCCTATGCGTGTTTCTTGGTGCAGACCGTGAGAATCCCTGCCGTTCTGGTGCACTGCCATTGAGTGTTCAGGACATCGCTGGCAAACGGTTTCGAGCTGGCCAATCCGATCGCCAGAAAGACAACAGCACAGGCAAGTGTTGAGATCGCAACAAGGATCGCGATCTGCTTGCGCGTCCATAATGTCGGGGTCATCGCCATCACTCCTGTTCCGATGCGCCTGAAAATAGGGCCGCGCGACCGGTTCATTTGTGATCGAATTCACACTTCGGTAGCCTTGACCGACATTGTGATTGGACCGTGAAATGCCGTGTTCGTAAAGCTGCGGAGGCCCACTCTTCAGGAAGGACAGCGATTGACCGACATCACGGTGCCGCGCGGAGCGCCAGGCATTCCGCCACGCTGGACGTCGAGCGCCAAGAGTGCGGTGGGCACGGCGGCGCGTGCGGAAAGCCGCGTCTGGTTCACCATCAGCCACGGCATTCTCAACGAGATCTACGCGCCCCGGCTCGATACCGCCTGTATCAGGGACTTCGGATTCATCGTCACGGCCAGGGACTATTTCTCGGAAGAGAAGCGCGACACGCATAACACGATCGAGATGGTCGAAGACGGCGTTCCCGCGTTTCGGCTGGTCAACACCGCGGTCGATGGCCGCTATCGGATTTCCAAGACGATTTTCTCCGATCCCGTTCGCGAAGTCGTCCTGCAGCAGATCCGCTTTGAAGCGCTGGTCGGGGCGGCATCCGACTATGAGGTTCACGTCATCGTCGCGCCTCATCTTGTCAACGCCGGCGCCGACAACACCGCCTGGTGCGGCGACTTCAAAGGGCACCGGATGCTGTTCGCCGAAGGCAGGGGTAGTTCGCTTGCGGTCGCGTCCTCGGTGCCATGGCTCGCCCGATCGGCCGGCTATGTTGGCGTGTCCGATGGCTGGCAGACGCTGTCGCGGGGCGAGGGGTTGCGGCCGGAGTTCGTGCGGGCCGAACATGGCAATGTCGCGATCGCAGGTACGCTCGATATCGCCGCGCATGGCGGGCGGGCCGTTCTCGCGATCGGCTTCGGAACGCTGCCGGAAGAAGCGGCCCTGCGCGCCCTGCTCAGTCTGCAGCAGCCGCTGGAGGCGGCGCTGGAGCACTGCTGCGCCGGCTGGCGCCAGAAACAGGCCGAACTGTTGCCGCTCGATCAGCCGCGCGATGCCGGCGGACTCAATCGCTATCGTGTGAGCACGGCGGTCCTTGGCACCCATCGCGATGAAGCGTCGGGCGCCATCATCGCAAGCCTTTCGATTCCCTGGGGCTTCGCCAAGGGCGATGACGATCTCGGCGGCTATCACCTGGTCTGGCCGCGCGACCTCGTCGAAACGGCCGGCGGCCTGCTGGCGGCGGGCGCCGTTGCCTCCGCGAAGTCCGTGCTCGAATATCTTGCCGCGACCCAGGAAGCGGATGGACATTGGTCGCAGAACTCATGGCTCGATGGCCGGCCCTACTGGAGCGGCATCCAGATCGACGAGACCGGATTTCCGATCCTGCTCTACGACATGCTGCTGCGCGCCGGCGCAATCGAGCTTTCGGATCGAGAAC
>JBDTKD010000176.1:0-6733 GCA_039935515.1 Bradyrhizobium sp. | reverse complement strand
CGATGAGATGCCTGGTGGCGTGAGCGACGAGCCGGCTTTGAGGATCCCCGGCAGGTGCAGACCCTCGACCACCGTGCCGGGCAGCCAGACGCGCTGGCAGCCGTGCACAACCTCAGGTCACAGCTGTCTTGCAGAAAGGCCAGAACAGTGCTAGTCGGAGAATCATCTAGGGAACCCTAGGTAAATGTCTAATTCCGGTGCAGTTTCTTGGATTTGAAACTCCTATACAAGCGTTCCGCTGACTGTAGGAACTTCAAATCTGCCGCGCGTCACGCTGGCGAAGGTCGGCATCGCCGTGGTGGCCATCATCTTCATCCCGATGGTGTATTTCCTAACGTAGGCAAGTTGCAGCTTTGCCGCGTAGGCGACGGAGGCCTCCCCGTCGGTTGCTCGGCAGCGCTGCCTGGCGGCGGCTTGTGGCCGCCACCCATTTCTAGTCGACTCTAGTCTAGTCGAACCCTAGCTTTTTAAGGTCCCGGACCGGACCTCACGGTGAAAAAAATGCGGCTGACGCTACATACCGATTACGCTCTGCGCGCCCTGATTCGAGTCGCGATCGCGGACGGCAAGCTGATAACGATCAACGATATTGCGCAAAGCTTCGACATCTCAAAGCAGCATTTGATGAAGGTCGTGAACGATCTCAGCCGGAAGGGCTATCTCGATACCGTGCGCGGGCGCAACGGCGGTATCCGGCTGCGTCGGCGGCCGCGCGATATCAATGTCGGCCAGGTGGTGCGCGACACCGAGGAGCTCGATGTGATCGGCTGCATGGAGCAGCGCGGCTATTGCCCGATTCAGCGTGTCTGCGTGCTGCGCGGCGTGTTACGCGATGCGGCCGACGCGTTCCTTGCGGAGTTGGATGCGTACACGCTCGCCGATCTGATCAAACCGCGGAGGGAGCTGTCGTCGTTGCTGCTGTTCGATCAGCCCGCGGCGCATCGCTAGTAACAAAGGTTTCCGACGGGGGCCACCCAGGCTGTCCCTCCCCAAAATCAGCTTCGCTTGTGGCGGTGGTGCAATCCCGACAGCGCCCGCCAGCTACGGTGTTTTGTCGCCGTGTGCGCGTGAGCCCGGGTTGGAACACCGGAGAGGCCGATATCGAACGCATTCTTGCCGCTTGGAGAAGGCTTGCAAGTGCGCTATGTATGTAAACGACGCCGCCTAAATGGCTGCATTGGCGAACGTTTCCACGACCGTTCGAATGGCCCAAATGGCCAACATGGGGTGACCGGCAGAGGACAAACTCGAGCCAGAACCCATGTACACCGCGCGCGCTGAGGTGGATATTCCGGCGCAGGCCGCTCGTCAAAGAGCAGGAGTTTTTCACATGATGGACGAAGCGAAAACAGCTGGAACGGAAAGCGCTCCCCTGGCCGGAGCCGGCGGCGCTGGTGGCGCCGCCGCCGACGTGGCGGAACGGCCACCGACCATCCCGGCGGACGAAATGGCGCGCATGGGCGACGAAATCGTCGAGGCGCTCAAGACGGTCTACGATCCGGAAATTCCCGCCGATCTCTACGAGCTTGGTCTGATCTACAAAGTCATCATCGATGACGACCGCATGGTCAACATCGACATGACGCTGACGTCGCCGAGCTGTCCGTCGGCGGCCGAGTTGCCGGGCCAGGTGAAGAACGCGGTCGTGGGCGTGTCCGGCGTGCGCGAGGCCACGGTCACCATCGTCTGGGAACCGCCGTGGGACCCCAGCCGCATGTCGGACGAGGCGCGCACGGTGCTCAATATGTGGTGACTGTTGCGTTGCTCCGTCACCCCTGATCTTCGGAAACCGGTAGTACCAACCGCCGAAGATGGCGAAGATGGCTCCGAGCGAGAGCACATAGTGGATGTGCGCCACGACGCAATAAGTGCCGTGCAGCTCGCGGTCGACGCCGTACCCGCCTGCTTCGGCTCGCGAAAGAAGATCGCAAACATCGCTGATCCGGTCCGGTCGCGCGCAGAGTCGAAGCAAATGATGGAGTGTACCTTGCACCCGTGCAACGCGGCCTGACCGCCCGGAAATATTTCTTGCGTTACTTTGTAATATGGGTTTCTTTTATGAGGATATATCTTCACGGAGAACAAAAATGACGGCTCCATCATCATCGGGTGTGGCCGAAGGCGATCTGCGTCTGGTTGCGCTCGCGCTCATCGCCGAGGCGCCCCGTCACGGCTACGAGATCATCCAACTGATCGAGAAGATGACGGCCGACTGGTACTTGCCAAGTCCCAACATGGTCCATCCGATGCTGGCCAATCTTGCGGAAGCGGGCTATTTGACCGCGTCTGCCGATCCCCCGAGGCTTTACACGATCACCGACGACGGCCGCGCCTATCTTAAGCAGAACCGCGATCTCGCCGATGTCGTCCTCAACCGCATGACGGCGCTCGGCGAGCGCGTGAACCGCTGGCGGCGGGCCCTTGGAATGGCCGATAGGCTGAAGGAAGCGGACGCGGACGCCACAGAAGGCCTGTTGGATGTCCTTGCCCGCGCGGCCAACAATTCGCAGCGAAGATAAAAAATTTGCTCAGACCGGTACGCGCACGGTATTGCCGTATCGTGTCGCGGCAAGTCACGCCGACGCGTCCACGGTCGCGTCACCTCCCCGCCGCCTGCACTATGCGGTAATTGAGGTCGAACATGATCCATAGCGTGCCGCCGACCAGAATGAGGAGCACGACGGCGGCGAAGCACAGCGCGATCAGCTTATTCTGCGACGACGGTTTCAAGTCGAGGCGCAGAAAGTACCGCAAGTGGACGACGACCTGAGCGATCGCGGCAACGCCGATGACGACAAAGGTCTGTATCGGCTGCAGCGTGCGAGCGGCGACGAGACCGAACGGAATCGCGGTCAGCACCAACGCTAGAACGACGCCGACCAGGTAGGGCTTAATCGTGACTTCCCCGCCGTGCGGCGGGGTCGGCATTTTAGACAATTGCGGCGGGGCCGCCATGCTAGAGAATCCCCGGCAGGTAAACGACGGAGAAGATGCCGATCCAGACGATAACGAGGAAATGCCAGAACAGGCCCAGCCGATAGAGGCGGGAGGCGACGAATGGGTTCAGCCCGCGCAACGCGACCTCGCATCCCAAGAGGACGATCCAGACCAGGCCGACGCTGACGTGAGTGCCGTGGGTGCCGACCAGCGTGAAGAAGGCCGAGAGAAAACCGCTGCGCCATGGGCCGGCGCCGGCGACGGCCATGCCGTAGAATTCCGAAATCTCCATGGCGACGAAGCCCAGTCCGAGCAGGAACGTCACGCCCAGCCAGGTCAGTGTGCGCCAGCGTTGCCCGGCTGCGATCGCGACGCTGGCGAAACCGAAGGTGGTGCTGCTTGCCAGCAGCAGCATGGTTTCCGCAAAGGTGTGCGGGAGCCGGAACAACGCGTGCCCGCCAGGTCCGTCAGCGGTGTTATGCGACATCACCACAAAGGTCGCGAACAGCAACGCGAAGACGATCGTGTCGCTCATCAGGCAGATCCAGAAGCCGTATGCCTTCTCGTCGATGGCGCGTTCGGCTAGTTCGGCTTCGGTTTCATCGCCGTGACCGGCGGTGATAGTCACGTCGGCGCCCCGGGTGCGAATGCGGGGGCCATGGTGCGGCGGTTCTCGATCGCTTCGACTTCGCTCGCCGGGATGCGGTGCTCGGCATGATCACGGAAAGTCTGCGACAGCACCGCAGCAAACATGCCGAGCCCGCCGACGGCGGCCAGCCACCAGATTTGCCAGATCATCGCAAAGCCGAACACGAACGACATCGCTCCAAGCACGACCCCGGCGCTGCTGTCGTCGGGCATGATGATGTCGTGGAAGCGGGCGGGTCTGTGGCCCGCCGTCCCCGCCTGCTTCATGGCCCACCATGGATCGATGCCGTGCACGTGTGGCACGACAGCGAAATTGTAGGCCGCCGGCGGCGAGGCGGTCGCCCATTCCAGCGTTCTGCCGTTCCACGGATCGCCGGTCGGGACTGCCAGCGCGGCGCGGTCGCGGATGCTTGCGGCGAGCTGGATGGCGAGGAAGGCGATGCCGCACAGGATGAAGAGGGCGCCGAATTCGGCGACGATGAGATACGGCTGCCAACCGGCGACATAGTAGCGATCGAGGCGCTGCGGCATGCCCATGAAGCCGAGAATATACAGCGGCATGAAGGCCAGACAGAAGCCGATGATCCAGGCCCAGAAGGCCCGCCGGCCCCATTTTTCCTCGAGCCGAAAGCCGAACGCCTTGGGGAACCAATACTGGTAGCCGGCGAAATAGCCGAACAGCGCGCCGGGGATCAGCAAGTTGTGGAAATGCGCCACCAGGAAGGTTGTATTGTGCATGTCGACCGGCGCCAGCGCGAGCAAGAAGCCGGTCATGCCGCCAATGACAAACGTTACGATAAAGCCGAGCGTAAACAGCATCGGCACAGAGAATTGCACCCGGCCGCGATACATCGTGAATAACCAGCCGAAAATCGTCACGCCTGTCGGCACGGCGATGAGCGGGGCCGCCCTGCCAAAGAAGGCGTTCACGTCGGCGCCGGCGCCCATGGTGAAGAAATGGTGCAGCCAGACGATCAACGAGAGCGCGGTGATGCCCGCAGTCGCGTAGACCAGCGACTCGTAGCCGAACAATCGCCTGCCCGAGAACGTCGCCACGACTTCGGAATAGACGCCAAAGGCCGGCAAAATCAGGATGTAGACGTCGGGATGGCCCCAGATCCAGAACAGGCTAACATAGTTCATCATGTTGCCGCCGTCGCCATTGGTGAAAAAGTGCATGCCGAGATAGCGGTCGAGACCAAGCAGCGCCGCGGCAACGGTCAAAGCCGGGAAGGCGAACACGATCAGGATGTTGGTGCACAGCGCCGTCCAGGTGAACAGCGGCATCATCATCAGCCGCATGCCGGGCGCGCGCCGCTTGACGATAGTGACGAGGAAATTGATCCCGGTCAGCATCGAGCCGACGCCGCTGACCAGGATCGCCCAGATCCAGTAATCGACGCCGACGCCCGGACTGAACTGCGCTTCCGAGTAGGGCGGGTAAGCGCTCCAGCCAGCGGCGGAAAACTCGCCGATGACGAGCGAGATCATAACCAAAGCGGCGCCGGACGCGGTCAGCCACAGGCTCACCGAGTTCATGAACGGGAACGCCATTTGGCGCGCACCGATCTGCTGCGGAACGACGACGTTGAACAGGCCGACCAGGAACGGCATCGCCACGAAGAAGACCATGATGGTGGCGTGGGAGGTGAAAATCTGATCGAAATGGCCCGGCGGCAGATAGCCATGCGAGTCGAGTGCGACCGCCTGCTGGGTCCGCATCATCATGGCATCGATGAAGCCGCGCACCAACATGATCAGCGCCAGCGTCACGTACATGATGCCGATCTTCTTATGGTCGAGGCTCGTCAGCCATTCGCTCCACAGATAGCGCCATTGGCCGAGCCAGGTGATGAGCACAACCACGCCAAGTGCGCCGAACACAGTGATCAGTGCGCCGCCCATGGCGATGCCACTGTAAAACGGCAGGGCGTCAATCGTCAGCTTACCGAGCATGTCAGTAGTCTTCGGACAGGGTGGGGGCGCTGTCGCGATTTGTGTTGGAATTGGGTGATGCATTCTCCAGCATTTCGAGAGTACCGAGTAAGACCGCGAGGTCAATTGAAATCGCTGGCGCACCCGAAGGGATTCGAACCCCTGACCTCTGCCTTCGGATCGAGCGCCGGAAGCAGCAGGTCTTTCTGGCGATCATCCCGCGGTTTGCTCATCGTCTTCCCCTGCCGAGACCCGCTGTCAGGGAATCGCGAATCGCTCAAAAACAGAATCCCAAAACGCAAGAAAGCGAGGCCCAACACCCCGCTTTCCTGCAATACCCAATACTATATCAAGGTCACTTCCGCTTATTTCTCAGGCCGATCCGCATTCTTCACGGACGACCAGCTATCTCAACCGCGTCCTGCGACCCGATTTGACCGTGACGCCACATCGCGGTCACTTTGAGAAATGGTAAGTAACGCGCGCAGCTTCCCGCCCGGCTCAATCAGGTCGCCCAGCGTGTAACCGTCAAGAGCTTGAAGAAATGCAGCGCTGGCCACCGTCATGGCCCGCCGCAGGACGCAGGCCGGGAATAAAGCGCAGGACGTGTCGTCAAGCTTCAGGCAGGGTACGAGCGCCGCCATGCCAGGCTCGGTTTTGCGAACGACCTCCCCGAGTATGATCGCCTCGACCGGCTGCGCGAGCCGCAAGCCTCCACCGCGACCTCGAACAGTTACGACATAGCCCGCGACACCGAGTTCGTGAGCCACTTTCGTCAGATGATTCCTCGAGATGTCGTAGGTCGCGGCGATTTCGGCAATGGTCGCCAAACCGTCCGTCTTCAAGGCGAGATACATCAAAAGTCGCAGCGCGTAGTCCGTGTGGACTGTCAGTCGCATTGTCTTTCCAAACGTCACTAAATAACCTGGTTCGATAACGCTATATTTTATTGAATATAACGAGTCAAAACGGTTGCCTGGGATGGATACCGGACATTACTCTTAGCAAATGTTTAGGTTGCGAGATAATCACAAGAGGGAGAATGCGAGATTGCTGCTGCATCGGCTTCGCGGTTTCTTTCGCCGGGGAAGCCTGTTTCGCGCGACGCGCTTCTATCAAGGACCAGCTATAGCGGTCCGGGCCGTATCCCCGATGAGATCGCCCAGGCCGCTGGGGACGTAGAAGGCAAAAGGGGCGGGGGGCCCCCCGCGGC
>JBDTKD010000175.1:0-37117 GCA_039935515.1 Bradyrhizobium sp. | reverse complement strand
GTGCTTGGCAATGTGATGTATGGCCCGCGGCAGCAGGGCGTGAAGCGTGAAGAGGCCGAAGCGCAGAGCCGCCGGCTGATCGAAATGGTAGGGCTCAAGGGCTTTGAGGATTTCTATCCCAAGGAATTGTCCGGCGGCATGAAGCAGCGCGTCGCGCTGGCGCGCACGATGGCCTATCACCCGGCGGTGCTGCTGATGGACGAGCCGTTCGGTGCGCTCGATGCGCACACCCGCACCAGGCTGCAGAACGATCTGCTCAACATCTGGGAGCGCGACCGTAAGACGGTGCTGTTCGTCACCCATTCGGTCGAGGAGGCGGTGTTCCTGTCCGACAGGGTGGTGGTGATGACGCGCTCACCCGGCCGGATCAAGGAGATCGTCGATATCGATCTGCCGCGACCGCGCCGCCGGGCGGAGCTGCTGCTCGATCCCCGCTATCAGAAATACGTGGTCGATATCGAGTGCCTGATCGACGACACCGGTGAAGAGGAATTGCGTCCATGATGACGGCACGCACGCTGCTGTCGCGATCGGCGCCCTTGCTCGCCTGCCTTGGTCTGCTCGCTATCTGGCAGGTCGCCGCGCTGATCCTCAACACCGACAGCTTTCCCACCGCGCTGCAAGCGATCCGTGCCATCCCCTCCATTCTTGGCGACAAGGAATCCCTGATCAATATCCTCGCTTCGCTGCGCCGCATGGCAGTCGGTTTTGGGGTCGCCATTCTGGTCTCGATCCCGCTCGGACTGATGATGGGCCGCAGCCGCAACGTGGCGGCGTTTTTCAATCCGCTGCTGATGATCACCTATCCGGTGCCGAAGGCGGCGCTGATGCCGATCATCATGCTCTGGCTCGGGGTCGGCGATGTCGCCAAGATGCTGGTGATCTTTCTCGGTGTCAGCCTGCCCGTGATCTATCACAGCTTTCAGGGCGCCAAGGCGGTCGAGGAAAAGATGCTGTGGTCGGGCGCCGCCATGGGGCTGTCCGCGGCGCAGCGCATGGTGCGGATCGTGCTGCCGGCGGCGCTGCCGGAAATCCTCGCCGGCTGCCGGACCGGGCTGGTGCTGGCGCTGATCACCATGATCACCAGCGAGATGATCGCGCGGCAATCCGGCGCTGGAAACATCCTGTTCAATGCGCTCGACATGGGACAGTACGACACCGTATTTGCCATGATCATCATTGTCGGCGCGATGGGCATCGGCCTCGATGCCGCATTCGAAAGGCTGCGCGGCAGGCTGGTGCGATGGTCCGAGCCGCGCTTCGACATGCCACTGAGCTTCGCATGAACGCGCGCGCGGTCACATCGGATGTGCTGCTGGGGATCGTGCCGATCGCGCTGCTGGTCGCGCTGTGGCAGGCGCTGGCATCGTTCGGTTATGCTCCGGCGACGCTGCTGCCGCCGCCGGGGCTTGTGTTCACCCGTCTCGTCCAGCAGCTTGCCACCAGCAGCTATCAGCAGGAAATCGCCGCGACGCTGTTCCGGCTGTTTGCGGGATTCTCGATTGCGGTGATCCTCGGCGTTGCCATCGGCCTCGCAGCGGCGACCAGCCCCGCCGTCAATGCCGTGGTGCGTCCCATTGTTCGGGTGCTGGCACCGCTGCCCAAGGTCGCGCTGTATCCGGCGCTGCTGCTGCTGCTGGGATTTGGCCACGAATCGAAAATAACGCTGGTGGTCGCCGACGCGTTGTTTCCGATTTTGCTGTCGACCTATTACGGCGCCTCGATGGTGGAGCAGAAGCTGATCTGGTCGGCGATGGCGGCGGGAACGCCGCGCCGCCAGATCCTGTTCAAGGTGGTGCTGCCGGCGGCGGTGCCGTCGATCCTCACCGGCTGCCGCATCGGGCTGGTGATTTCCTGCATTGTGGTATTCCTCGCCGAAATGATCACCTCGACCGATGGCCTCGGCCATGTGCTGGTGACCGCGGCAAGGACATTCCAGGCCGTCGACATGTTCGTTCCGCTGATCACGATCTCGCTGTTGGGTCTCATTCTCAACGGCCTGCTGCAGGCGGTGCGGTCCTATCTGCTGCGCGGGTTCCCGGAAGTGTGAACCAATTGTTGAAGAGGAGATGAAGCATGCTGGCGGACCGCATCGAGGCGAAATGGATCGACGCGTTCTGCGAGATTTTCGAGCGCTGCGCCGTCAAGCCCGGCGACACTGCGGCGATCCTGTCGGAAACCCAGTCGCGCGCGCTCAACGTTCATCTCGCCGAGCTGGCATTGCTGCGGATGGGCGCGAGGCCGTTTCACGTCGTGGTGCCGACGCCGCGCAACAAGCAGATCGTGCCGGTCCGCTCCACCGGCGCCAGCGAAGCGATTCAGCGGCTCGGCCCTGTCGTCACGGCGCTGCAGCAGGCCGGCTTCGTGGTCGATTGCACCATCGAAGGATTGATGCATGCGGTGGAAACGCCGGAAATCCTCAAAGCCGGTGCGCGCATTCTGGTGATCTCCAACGAGCATCCCGAAGCGCTCGAGCGCATGGTACCGGACACGGCGCTCGAAAAACGGGTGCGGGCGGCGGCGAAGATGCTGCGAGGGGCCAGGCGCATGCGCGTCACCTCCAAAGCCGGGACCGAGCTTGACGTCGATATGGCCGGGGCTTCCACCGTCGGCGTATGGGGCTGGACCGACAAACCGGGCACGCTGGCGCATTGGCCAGGCGGCATCGTCGTCAGCTTTCCCAAAAGCGGCACCGTCAACGGCACGCTGGTGATGGCGGCGGGCGACATCAATCTCACCTTCAAGCGCTATCTGACCTCGCCGGTCCGGATGACGCTGAAGGACGATTATGTCATCGAGCTCTCCGGCGATGGCGCCGACGCCGCCATGATGCGCGCCTATCTGGCGGCGTGGGGCGACCGCGAGGCCTATGCAGTGTCCCATGTCGGGTTCGGCATGAACCCGGCGGCACGCTATGAATCGCTTGCGATGTACGACCAGCGCGATACCAACGGCACCGAGCTGCGGGCGGTCGCCGGCAACTTCCTGTTTTCCACCGGCGCCAACGAATTCGCCGGGCGCTACACCGCCGGCCATTTCGATCTTCCCATGATGGGCACGACCATCGAACTCGATGGCGTCGCGGTGGTCCGCGAAGGGGTGCTGCAGGATGTGTTCGGTTAGTGCAATTTTGACCATAACGGATTCATCCTTCGAGACGCATCGCTTCGCGCTGCTCCTCAGGATGAGGTCTCAGACCCTCATGGTGAGGAGCGCGGCTTCGCGCGTCTCGAACCATGAGGCCACGAGAAGCGACAATGATTGGAGTGAACCGGAAAAATACTTCAATCCTTGTCGAGCACCGGCGGACGCGCCAGTCCGACATGCCTGAGCATATCGACCAGCGCCGCCAGCCGCCGCTCGCGATAGGCGTCGATGTCGAGGCCGGAATAGTCGAGGAAGCCGGCGCCGGTGCGCAGGCCGATGCGGCCGTCGCGCATGTTGCGCTCGATCACCTCTGGCGCGCGGTAGCGATCGCTGCCGAGCGCGCCCTCGAGATAGCGGCTGGCGTAATAGAGGATATCGCCGCCGCCCCAGTCGATGAATTCCAGAAGGCCCAGCACCGCGTAGCGGAAGCCGAACCCATAGCGGATCGCGGTGTCGATATCCTCGGCGCTGGCGACGCCTTCCTCCACCATCCGCGCCGCCTCGTTCATGGCCAGCGCCTGGATCCGCGGCACGATGAAGCCGGGGGTGGCCGCGCACACCACCGGCACCTTGCCGATGCCTTCGAGCAACGTCTTGACCGCGGCAATCACCGTCGGATCGGTTGCAGTCCCCGGCGAAATCTCAACCAGGGGAATCAGATAGGCCGGGTTGAGCCAGTGTACATTGAGAAAGCGATCGGGATGCTCGACTGCCCGGGAGAGGTCGTCGACGAGGATGGTCGATGTGGTCGAGGCGATGACGACATCAGGCCCGACCCATTTCGAGGCCGCCGCCAGCACCTCGCGCTTGAGTTCGACCACCTCCGGGACGCCTTCGAACACGATGCCGGCATCGGCGAGCGCGGCGGCCATGTTTGGCGCCGGCATCACGGAGACCCGCGCGCCCACCACCGCGGCGTCATGGTCCGCCAGCAAGCCGAACCGCGCCAGGCTTGCCAGCGTTTTCCGGATCTCGCCGATCGCCTCGGATTCGAGGGTTGCGAACGCGTCCGCGGAGCGCGGTTTGACGTCGATCAAGGTGACGTCGTGGCCGGCATAGGCGAAGGCGACCGCGATGCCGCGGCCCATGCGGCCGGCCCCGAGGCAGGCAATGCGGGGACGAGCTGTGGTCATGGGCCAAAACCCTCGCGCAGCAGGGTTTGCAACCGGCCGCGGTCGAGGCCACCGAGACCGAGACTTGCCAGTGTGCGGCCGTCGGTGACAAAATCCTCGCCGCAGATCGCACCGCCGATGGCCAGGAAGGATCTCGCCAGCGGCGTCGCCACGCCGGCCAGTTCGGCGACCGAGACCAGCAATGACAGGCCGAGGCGCAAATCCTCGCGCATATAGCGATGCTCGGTCAGCACGATGCGCTCGCGCCAGTCGCCGGAATCGGTCAGCCGGCCATGCGAACCGCGGCCGTACATCCATATCTCGCCCTCGCTGGCGTAATGATGTGCCAGCGGAAAGTGCGGGGCGCCATAGCCGAAGCCCTCGCGCACCGCGATCCGTTCGGCATCCAGCGCGTCGGTGACCCGTCGGATCGCGGCCTGGGTGCCTTCCTTGTGGATATCCCAGCGCTCGAAATGCTCGACCGGCCCGGCGTTCATGACAATCAGCGGCGGATGGATGATCGGGCCAGCAGTCATCAGCGCCGCCGACAGCGCATCGCCGCAGGGCTCGATCACGCCCGGAAAGGCTCGCCCGATCACGTCGAGCGCGTGGCTGGCCGCCTTGAACGGGAAGACCCCGACCGGCAGCCGCTTGGCGCGGATGGTGATGGCGACCTCGAACGGCCCGTGCTTGCGCGTCAACCATGGCAGCGTGCCGGTCTCGGCAAAGCTCGCCGCCGCGCGGTTGCCGGCGTCGCGGGCGGCCCTGGCGAAAATCATCGAACCGAAGGTCGCCGGCGGCAGGAACACCACCTGTCCGTCGCCAAGGTGCGGCGCGAGCCGGGCTGCGATGTCAGCCTGGGCAAAGGCCGGGGCAGGGCACAGGATCAGATCGGTATCACGCGCGGCCTCAGCCATATCCGACGTCACCAGCGCCAGCAATACCTCGTGGCGGCCGTTGACGTCCTTGAGAAGGATGCGCGAGCCGGCCTCGCGGTGCGTTTTTGCCTGCCTCTCGTCACGCCGCCAGAGCCGGACCTCGTGGCCTGCAAGCGCAAAATCGCCGGCGGCCGCGAATGACCCGTTGCCGCCACCGAGCACGGCGATCTTCAAGACGCCCCTCCAACGAGTTTCCTCAGCATGAAATGCTGCACCTTGCCCAGCGCGGTGCGCGGCAGATCATCGACGAAAACGATGTCGCGCGGCACCTTGAAGCGCGCAAGCTGCGTCAGCACATGCGCTTTCAACCCCTCCGCCTCGACCGTACAGCCGACGCGCCGGATCACGTAGGCCACCGGCACCTCGTTCCATCTCGGATCGGGCCGGCCGATCACGCCGCACTCCACGACGTCGGGATGCTCCCGCAGCACCCGTTCGACTTCTGCTGGATAGATGTTCTCGCCACCGGATATGATCAGGTTCTTCTTGCGGTCGTGCACCCAGAAATAGCCGTCGGCATCGCGGCGGCCGATGTCCCCGGTGCGATACCAGCCGTCGCGCAGCGCCTCGCTGGTGGCTTCCGGATTGCCCCAATATTCGCAGAATACGTTGGGGCCGCGCACCACGATTTCACCCGGTACATCCGGCGGCAGCTCACGGCCATTGTCGTCCACCACGGCCGCCTCGCAGTACAGGCCGGGCAAGCCGGTCGAACCGGCGCGCGACAGATCGCCGCCGAGGCGGGTATAGACCGCAACGGGGCAGGTCTCGGTCGAGCCATAGACCTGGAGCACCGGCACGCCGCGCGCAACCAACCGTTCGATCAGATGCGGCGGCACGATGGTCGATCCGGTCGAAACCGCGCGCAGCGAGGACAGATCGGTGAGGACCCAATCCGGATGGTCGCTCATTGCCTGGATCGTCGCCGGCACCAGCACCGTCAATGTCGGGCGGTCGCGGGCAATGGTGGCGAGCGCCGCCTCCGGCGTGAAGCGGGAATGGATGGTCACGGTGGCGCCGTGGTGCAGGGCCGGCGTGGTCTGGATGTTGAGGCCGCCGACATGGAAGAACGGCAGCACCGTGAGGACATGATCGTCCGAGGTGAGGCCATGCATGTGTTGGCTCATCACTCCGTTCCACAGCAGCGCCTCCTGTCGTAGCACGGCGCCTTTCGGCCTTCCCGTGGTGCCTGACGTGTAGACGATCAGCAGCGGGCACGACAGATCGGCATCCGCGATGGGTCCGTTGCCGCGCGTTCGAGCCAGCAGCCGATCGAATGCGTCTCCGCGCGGCGGCGCAAAGTCGAACCCAATGACGCCGGTTGCAGGCAGGCGCGCCTCGAGCGCCGGCAAAATGCCGGCAAAGGCCTGTTCGAGCACCAGCAGCTTGACCGCGGCGTCGGTGAGGATGAACAATTGTTCGACGGCGGCGAGCCGCCAGTTCAACGGCACCAGCACGGCGCCGAGCCGCGCGCAGGCATAGAGCAGCACGAGATAGTCCGGCCGGTTCAGGCTCAGGACGGCGACGCGATCGCCGCGGCCGATGCCGAATTCGGCCCTGAGCGCCCGCGCGGCCTGTTCGATGCGCGCACGGAACGCCGCGTAACTCAGGACCTCGCCCTCGAAAGCGATCGCGGGCTTGTCGGGAGAAAAAGCGGCATTGCGCTCGATTAAACTGCAGAGGTCCACGCGCTACTCGTCCGATTCACCGCTCTCATACAGCGCTTCGCGGCCGATACGGTCGAGGCAGAGTTCGGCGGTCCAGGGCAGCATCAGCGAACCGCAGCGGCTGTCGCGATAGATCCGTTCGAGCGGCAGGGATTTCAGCATCGCCTGGCCGCCGCAGGTGCGGATCGCCAGGGCGGCGGTTTCGTTGGCGCCCTCCATCGCGGAATATTGCGCGGCATAGGCCCGCAGCACCTGCTCCTTGGTCGGGTTGGCGCAGGCCTCGGTGACGGCCTGGAACCAGATCGCCTTGACCTGCTCGAGCCTGATCTGCATCTGTGCGACCGCGATCTGCTTGGTCGGATACATCCGCCGCTTGACCGGCGGCGTACCCGGCACCTCGCCGCGCAGATAACGCACGGTGAAATCATAGGCCGCCTGCGCGAGCCCGATATAGGTCGGCGACAGCGTCAGGAACATATGCGGCCAGCGCATCGCCGCCTGGAAATAGACCCCGCGCGGCATCAGCGCCGCATCCTCCGGCACGAACGCGTCCTTGAACAGCAACGTGCGCGAGACCGTGCCGCGCATGCCGAGCGGATCCCAGTCGCCGACCACGGATACGCCATCGGTCGTGGCGGGCACGGCAAGATAGAGCGTGTTGCGTCGGGAGGCCTTCTCGCCTTCCGCGACCTCGGTGCAGAGTACGCCGTAGTAATCGGCGTGGCCGGAAAGCGAAGCGAAAATCTTCTTGCCGTTGACCAGCCAGCCGCCTTTGACCGGCTTTGCCTCGGTGCCGAACGCAACCCCGCCGGCCGCAGCTGCGCCTCCTTCCGAGAACGGCTGCGAGTAGATCGCGCCATTGTCGACGATACGCTTGTAGTGGATGGCGCGCCGCCGCTCGTGTTCGGCACGGGTCGCAGCATCCATGTCGAGATCGTCCGTCAGCGGGCCGGACCACAGCGTCGAGCAGACATGCATGTTCCAGGTCAGAGCGGTCGCGCCGCAATAGCGGCCGATCTCGGCGGCTGCCAGCGCGTAGGTCTGGTAGTCTGCGCCGAGGCCGCCCTGCTTTTTCGGGATGGCGATTCCGAGCAGGCCCGCGCGGTGCAGATCGCGGTAATTCTCGGTCGGGAATTTGGCTTCGCGGTCGTAGGCGGCGGCGCGGCCGGCGAAGACGGATTGACCCAACCGGCGCGCGGTCGCGATGATCGCGGCCTGCTCACTATTCAGGCGGAACGCGCTGGGATCGTACATCGGCTGGTCGAGATCGATCGCGTCGATCGCCGCCGCGCTCCTGGTGGCCTGGACCATCATGATGCCGTCACCTGTGCTGCCGCCGCGTTGGTCTTGAGGAATTGATCGAGCGCGGCATTGAACGCACCCGGGCGTTCGAGGTTGGCGAGGTGACCGACGCCCTCCAGTTCGACATAGCTCGCGGATGGAATATAAGTCGCCATTTTCGCCATCATCGGCGCCGGGGCATTGTTGTCCCTGGAGCCCGACAGCACCAGCGTCGGCACCGTGATTTGTTTCAGCGCATGGCGGAGGTCGAATCCGATCAGGGCCAGCATGGTGGCGCGATAGGTGGCCTCGAGAACTGCGGCCATGCAGTCGCGCGCCAGCGCGATCCCGCCGGCGTCCGGGTTGTCGCCGATCAACTCCTTCACCAGCGACGGCGCCAGCGAGACCAGCGTCTCGCCGCGGTCGAGCGGGCCGAGCCGCGCGTTGATGAAGCTCTTCTGCCAGTCGCCGTCGGGCTTGCCAAAGGCGGGACTGGTCTGGGCGAGCACGACGGCCGCGGCGGCGCGCGGATTCTTCACCAGCCATTGCTGAACGATCATGCCGCCGATCGAATGCCCGACCAGGATCGCCCGGGACGCCCCGACCTGCTGCAGGAATTCCTGCAGCGCATCAGCGAGGGTGGAAATGCTGACGGTCGGGAGCGGCGCTGATCCACCGTAACCCGGCATGTCCCACGCGATGGCGCGATAGCGGTCGCCAAAAAAATCCAGTTGGCTGCGCCATCCGCGTGCCGCGCCGCCGATTCCATGCAGAAACACCACCGGCGGCGAGGCCGCGTCGCCGGCGGCCTCGAAGCCGAAACGGCCATTCCTGGTCTTCATGGGCTGAGACGCGGGCACGCAAACCTCTGACATGTCGGACCCGGCGATGCTAACAGCACCAGCATCGATGAAAAGCGATAATTTTATATCTAAAGCAATTTCAGCCCGGCGAACAGCGCGAGCCCGGTCCCGTCACTCGTTGGCCTCGGGCGGCAGGAAGTTGACTTCGTGCTCGGCGGAGATGCGGACAATTTCTGCGACGTCCGTCAGGTTGTGAAGCTGGTTGAATAGCGCTTGGAGTTTTTGCGTCGGCGACACCCAGAACAACGCCCGCGCCGGCTTGTCCGATTTGTTGAAGTAACCATGCGGAATGCCGCGGGGCAGCCGGGCCAGGTCTCCGGCCTTGGCCTGCACCCACACGCCGTCCAGTTTGAGGTCCAGCATGCCATCCTGGACCAGGATGAATTCGTCCTGGGTGGGGTGGATATGAACCGGGACAAACTGGCCGGGATCGCTGTTGGTTTCGAACGCGAAGGTGGAGTCGGTCACCGCTTTGGGGAAATAGACCTGTCCAAGGATATTCCAGGTCTTGCCGGAATAGCCCGTTCCGTTCTGCGTGATGCCTTTTTCCAGCGCTGCCATGATATCCGTCCCTCGTTCCGGTTCGAACGACGCTACCTTCGGCGTTCCCCGTGTCAAGCATTACGGACATGGCTCATGCGGCCCGAGCGGTTGATTTCTTGCAAAAGTTTGAAGTCTAAAATATACGCGGGTGACCACGTCGCTTAATTCAGTCGGGAGGCTGCGCATGTCTGGACTGCCGCGTTCCGCGCATGCGCTGGTCACCGGCGGCGGCCGAGGTATCGGTCGCGCGATCGCCTCTACGCTGGTGCAAGCGGGGGCGACGGTGACCGTGCTCGGCCGCAACCGCGCCGGGCTGGACGCCGCCGTGGCCGCCGGCCGTGCCCATTTCGCCGCAGTGACGGACGTGACCGATCAGTCGGCGACCGCGATGGCCGTGGCCGAGGCGGCGGCGCGGCAGCCGATCGATATCGTGGTCGCCAATGCCGGGATCGCCGAGTCCGCACCGTTCGTCAAATCCGACGCGGCGCTGTTTCAGCGCATGATCGCGGTCAATTTCATGGGCGTGGTAAATGTCGTTCAGGCCGCGTTGCCCGCCATGAAGGATCGCCGCTATGGCCGCATTGTCGCGATTGCATCGACCGCAGGTCTCAAGGGCTATGCCTATGTCAGCGCCTACAGCGCAGCAAAGCACGCGGTGGTCGGCCTGGTGCGTTCGCTGGCTCTTGAACTCGCCAGCACCGGTGTGACGGTGAATGCCGTGTGTCCCGGCTTTACCGACACCGACCTGCTCGCCGCCGGCATCGACAACATCATGAAGAAGACCGGCCGCAGCCACAACCAGGCGGTGGCCGAACTCACCAGGCACAATCCGCAAGGCCGCCTCGTGACCCCATCGGAAGTGGCCGACACCGTGCTCTGGTTATGCGGCGAGGGCGCAGGTGCCATCACGGGGCAAGCGATCGCGATCGCCGGCGGCGAAGTTTAGGCCGTGCACAGTGTTTGAAATCGTCATTGCGAGCGCAGCGAAGCAATCCATGGCGCGGCAAGCGGAGGCGTGGATTGCTTCGTCGCTTCGCTCCTCGCAATGACAGCGATAATAGGGAGATCCCATGACCAGATCGGCAAATCCCGTCACGTTGCCATTGGCGGAATATTCGCCCCGGCACTTTCTGCTGGTGGTGGGAGATGGCGTCGCGACGGTGACGCTGAACCGCCCGGAGCGGAAAAATCCACTGACATTCGAGAGTTATCGCGAGCTGGCCGATTTCTTCTGGGCCTGTGCAATGGATGACGAGGTCAAAACCATCGTGGTCACGGGGGCCGGCGGCAATTTCTCCTCGGGCGGCGATGTGTTCGAGATCATCGGCCCGCTGGTGAAGATGGATACCAAGGGCCTGACCGGGTTTACCCGCATGACCGGCGATCTCGTCAAGGCGATGCGCGCCTGTCCGCAGCCGATTGTTGCCGCGGTCGAAGGCATCTGCGCCGGCGCCGGCGCGATCGTGGCGATGGCGTGCGATCTGCGTCTGGCGGCCACCGGGACCAAGGTCGCGTTCCTGTTCAACAAGGTCGGCCTTGCCGGCTGTGACATGGGTGCCTGCGCTATCCTGCCGCGCATCATCGGGCAGTCACGGGCCTCGGAACTGCTCTATACCGGCCGCTTCATGACCGCGGAGGAGGGCGAGCGCTGGGGGTTCTTTGGCCGCATCGTGGCGCCCGAGCATGTGCTGACGCAGGCGCAGCATCTCGCCAGGCAGATTGCCGAAGGGCCGACCTTCGCCAATACCATGACCAAGCGTATGCTGGCGATGGAATGGGCGATGTCGGTGGAGGAGGCGATCGAGGCCGAGGCGGTCGCCCAGGCCTTGTGCATGACGACCGCCGATTTCGCCCGCGCATTTGAAGCGTTTTCGAATAAAGTGAAGCCGGCCTTTCAGGGCAATTGACTCGTGACGAAACGTAGCCCGGGTGAAGCGCAGCGAAACCCGGGGTCCCATAGACTGCCTCGGGAATCCCGGATTGCGCTTCGCTCCATCCGGGCTACCGCTGGAGACGGGCTTGTCGGGAAAATGCTTTAGGTTTAAAGTAATTTGAGGGGTTGGCATAGCCGGAGGCTCTCATGAAGATCGCGATCATCGGTGGCGGGCCGGCCGGTCTGTACGCCGCGATCCTGCTCAGGAAGCAGCGGCCGGAGGCCGAGATCACGGTCTACGAGCGCAACCGCGCCGACGACACCTTCGGCTTCGGGGTGGTGTTTTCCGACGCCACGCTGGACAATTTCGAGAAATACGATTCGCCGAGCTATCGCCGCATCACCCAGGAATTTGCCTATTGGGACGATATCGCGGTGCATTTCCGCGGCACGGTGCACCGGGTCGGCGGCAACGGCTTCTGCGGCTGCTCGCGCCGCAAGCTGCTCCTGATCCTGCAGGAGCGCGCGCGTGAGCTCGGCGTGGCCCTGATGTTTCAGGCCGACATCGACGACGAAGCCCGCTTCGCCGACGCCGATCTGGTGGTGCTGGCCGACGGTATCAACAGCCGGTTCCGCGACAAATATGTCGAGCACTTCGAGCCCGAAGTGGATGTTCGCTCCAACATGTTCGCCTGGATGGGCTCGACCCGGCCGCTCGACGCCTTTACCTTCATTTTCCAGGAGACCGAGTGGGGGCCGTTCATCGCCCATGCCTACCAGTACGAAGTCGGACGCTCGACCTGGATCTTCGAGACCGACCCGAGCACCTTCGAGCGCGCCGGCCTCAAGGGCCTGAGCGAGAAGCAATCGGCCGATCGAATGGCCAGGATTTTCGGCTGGTTCCTCGAAGGCCACCCGCTGCTGACCAACCGTTCGATGTGGCGCAATTTTCCGATGATCCGCAGCAAAAGATGGGTCAAGGACAACATGGTGCTGCTGGGCGATGCCAAGGCGACCGCGCATTTCTCGATCGGCTCCGGCACCAAGCTTGCGATGGAAGATGCGATTGCGCTTGCCGACGCCATGCATCGCGCGCCGACCGTCGAGGCCGCCTTGCAGCAATACGAGGAGGGGCGCCGCGAGGAGGTCGAGAAGACCCAGCACGCCGCCGACGTTTCGCTGGTCTGGTTCGAGCACGTCGATCGCTTCTGGGACTTCGATCCCGTGCAATTCGCGTTCGGGGTCATGACCCGGGCCAAGGCGATCACCTACGACAATCTGATGCTGCGGGCGCCGGACTTCGTTGCCGAGGTCGACAAGGCGTTCGCGCGCCAGGTCCGCAGCCGGGGACTTGAAGTCGACGCCGAGAAGCCGCTGCCGCCGATGTTCCAGCCGCTGCGGCTGCGCGAGATGACGCTCGCGAACCGTGCGGTGGTGTCGCCGATGTGCATGTATTCGGCAGAGGAAGGCGTGCCGGGCGACTTCCATCTGGTGCATTATGGCTCGCGCGCCGTGGGCGGCGCCGGCCTGATCTTCACCGAAATGACCTGCGTTTCCCGCGACGCCCGTATCACGCCGGGCTGTGCCGGACTCTGGAACGACGCGCAGGAAGCGGCGTGGCGGCGCATCGTGGATTTCGTTCACGCCAATTCGGCGGCGAAGATCGGCCTGCAGCTCGGGCATGCCGGGCGCAAGGGTGCCACCAAATTGATGTGGGATGGGATGGATCGTCCGCTGGACGAGGGCGGCTGGGACGTGGTGTCGGCCTCGCCGATCCCGTATTTTCCCGACAGCCAGGTACCACGCGAGATGGACCGCGCCGCGATGGATGCGGTCAAGGCCGCGTTTGTCGCCGCCGCGCAGCGCGGCGAGCGCTGCGGCTTCGACATGTTGGAGCTGCATTGCGCCCACGGCTACCTGCTCGCAAGCTTTATCTCGCCGCTGACCAATCAGCGCCTTGATGCTTATGGTGGCCCGCTTGAGAACCGGCTGCGCTTTCCGCTGGAAGTATTCGAGGCGCTGCGCGAGGTATGGCCGGCTCACAAGCCGATGTCGGTCCGCATCTCCGCCACCGACTGGGCCGAGGGCGGCGTCACCGGCGACGACGCCGTCGAGATCGCGCGCGCCTTTGCGCAGGCCGGCGTCGACCTGGTGGATGTCTCGACCGGCCAGACCGTGCGTGACGCCCAGCCGGTCTATGGGCGGATGTTCCAGACGCCATTTTCGGAGCAAGTCCGCAACGAGGCCAGGGTGGCGACCATGTGCGTCGGCAACATCACCACGTCAGACCAGGTCAATACCATTCTCGCCGCCGGACGCGCCGACCTGGTGGCGCTCGGCCGCCCCCATCTGGTCGATCCATCGTTCACGCTGAAGGCAGCGGCCTGGTATGGCGCATCCGACGTGGCGTGCCCGCCGCAATATCTGCCGGGCAAGGAGCAGATTTTCCGCAACAGCGTCCGCGACCGGCAGGATCTCGACGATCTGAAGATCAAGGCCAAGCCAAAGACCCGGGCCGAGCTGAAGTCCGAGGCGACAAAGCCGCTTGCAGCCGAGTGACCGACTATGCGACGCTGGAACGTATTGCAGCTGGGTTAAGTTTGAGGCATGTCCCGTGGCCTCGTGGTTCGAGACGCGCGGCGTTGCCGCGCTCCTCACCATGAGGGTTTAGGAGACCTCATCCAGAGAGGAGCGCGTCTCGAAGGATGAAGCCACGGGTGGCCTCGTGGTTCGAGACGCACGGCGTTGCCGCGCTCCTCACCATGAGGGTCTAAGTTACCTCATCCTGAGGAGCGGCCACTTGGCCGCGTCTCGAAGGATGCGCCACCGGCTGGCGTTACGGGTTGCGTGGAGTAGGCGATGAAAGCGATTATCGTCGGGGGCGGAATTGGCGGCCTTACCACTGCGCTGATGCTGCGGGCGCGCGGCATCGGCTGCGAGCTGTTCGAGCAGTCGGACACCATCCGCGAGCTCGGCGTCGGCATCAATACGCTTCCGCATGCGATCCGCGAACTCGCCGGCCTCGGGCTGCTGCAGAAGCTCGACGACGCCGCGATCCGTACCGACGTCCTCTATTATCTCAATCGTCACGGCCAGGAGGTCTGGCGCGAATCCCGCGGCATCGACGCCGGTCACGACGTGCCGCAATTCTCGATTCACCGCGGCCGGTTGCAGAGCGTGATCCACCGCGCCGTGGAGGAGCGGCTCGGGCAAGCGGCTGTCCACACCGGCTGCCGGCTCGGCGCCTTCACCCAGGACGAAGGCGGCGTCACGGCGTATTTCTTCGATCGCTCCGGCGCCCACGCCAGCACTGTGCGCGGCGATATCCTGATCGGCGCCGACGGCATTCATTCCCGCGTCCGCGAAACCCTGTTTCCGGATGAAGGGCCGCCGTGCTGGAACGGGCTGATGCTGTGGCGCGGCGCGCGTGACTGGCCGGTATTTCTGAGCGGCCGCTCGATGATCGTTGCCGGCGGCCTGCATGCCAAGGTCGTGGTCTATCCGATTGCCGAGGGATCGTCACCGGCCAGCCGTCTCACCAACTGGGCGGTGCTGGTGAAGGTCGGCGACGGCAATGCGCCGCCGCCCCGTCGCGAGGATTGGTCGCGGCCCGGCAAGCGCGAGGAATTGATGCCGCACGTGGCGCGGTTCTCGGTGCCCCATGTCGACGTGCCCGGCCTGATCTCGGCAACGTCTGAGTTCTACGAATATCCGACCTGCGACCGCGATCCCTTGCCCTTTTGGTCCTGTGGCCGGGTGACGCTGCTCGGCGATGCCGCGCATCCGATGTATCCGGTGGGATCGAACGGCGCCTCGCAGGCTATCCTCGACGCGCGATGCCTCGCCGATGCGCTGGCAGGCTCCGAGCATCCGCGCCAGGCGCTGATGGTCTATGAGCAGAAGCGGTTGCCGATGACGGCGGAGATCGTGCGCTCCAACCGGCGCGGCGGACCCGAAGGCGTCATCGACGCGGTCGAGCAGCTTGCGCCCGACGGCTTCGACAATGTCGAGCGTGTGCTGAGCTATTCCCAGCGCGAGGCCATCGTGCGCGGCTACGCCAGCAAGGCCGGCTTCGCCGCCATACCCGGCCTCGCCGCGGTGCGGGCGTAAAGGCGGCGATGGTCGTTGGGGGGCCTCGTGGTTCGAGACGCGCGGCGTTGCCGCGCTCCTCACCATGAGGGGTTGGAATCTTTTTGCCAATCTTCGAAGGATGGGCCGAGCCATATGACGGATGGAGCTTATCTCTACATTGTCAAATGCCGCGACGGCAGCTTCTACATCGGCACCACCCGTTCGAGCCTCGAGACGAGAATTCACCAGCACAACGCGGGAACATTTCCGGGCTACACCGAGTCCCGACGGCCGGTCGAATTGGTGTTTTCGGAGTGGTTTGATCGTATCGCGGATGCCATTGAAGCCGAACGGCAACTCAAGGGATGGAGCCGGGCCAAGAAGCAAGCTTTCATTCGCGGGGAGTTCGCCTTGCTACAACGACTTGCCAGGCGCAGGTCGTCACATTGACTTGCATAGTCGCCAGTAGATTGCTTCGAGACGACGCCTCTTGCGTCCTCAGGGCGAGGTATTACCCCTCATGGTGAGGAGCGCGGCACAGCCGCGCGTCTCGAACCACGAGGCCACGGGCCTACGCGCCCGAAGGCGGCGGCAGGAAATGGATGTTGTATTCGGCGGCCATGGCGACGACGTCCTCGGGCTTCTGCTCCTTCATGTTGTGGAGGCCCCAGAACAGATCGTACAGTCTTCGGCTCGGTGACACCCAGAACAGCACTTTCGCGGTCTGGTCGGATTTGTTGAAGATGCCGTGAGGAACGCCCATGCCGAGGCGGATCAGGTCGCCCGGCGTCGCCTGGGCGTCGGCGCCGGCCAGCATGAAATCGAGATTGCCTTCCAGCATGTACAGATATTCGTCCTGGTCCGGATGAATATGTGGCGGCACGAAGGTGCCGGGCGGCAGCATCGCATGCCAGGAGAAGGAATGCTCGGTGCAGCTTTTTGGCACATAGGTCTGGCCGAGAATGTTCCAGGAAATGCCCTGCATGCCCTCATTGGCACGGGTGATGCCGGTGATTTCGGTTTTCATGGTTCTGCTTTCCTCACTTGGCCGCCACGCAATCCTTGGCGTAGCGGTCGCCGTAGTTCTCGAACACCTTCTGCACGATCTCGGTCTGGAACTTGCCGTCGGGACGTTTCGCGACCTTGGTCAGGTAGAAATCCTGGATTGGATAGCCGTTGGTGTTGAATTTGAAACCGCCGCGCAGCGAGGTGAAGTCAGCCTTTTTCAGCGCCGCCGCCACCGCCTCCTTGTTGCTGAGGTCGCCTTTCACCGCCTTGACGGCGCTGTCGATCAGCATCGCCGCGTCATAGGCCTGGAAGGCGTAGGTGGCCGGCACGCTGTGGTAGGCGGCCTCATAGCTGGCGACGAATTTCTTGTTCTGCGGATTGTCGAGATCGGGGGCCCAGTCCGCGCCGCCGAACATGCCGACCGCCGCGTCCTGCTGCGCCGGCAGCGTCGATTCGTCGACCGTGAAGGCGGAAAGGAACGGAATGCGGTCGGCGAGGCCGGCCTGCTTGTACTGCTTCACCAGGCTCACGCCCATGCCGCCCGGCATGAAGGTGAATATGGCATCCGGCTTCAGCGAGGCGATCTTGGAAAGCTCCACCTGGAAATCCAGCGTCCCCAGCGGGATGTAGCTCTCCTCGACAATTTCGCCCTTGTAGTCGAGCTTGAATCCGGCGGCAGCATCCTTGCCGGCCTGGTAGTTCGGAACCATCACATAGACCCGCTTGTAGCCGCGATCCTGGGCGACCTTGCCCAGCACCTCAAAGACCTGATCATTCTGGTAGGAGGTCACATAGAAAAAGGGGCTGCATTCCTTGCCGGCATAGCTCGACGGGCCGGCATTGGGACTGATGAGAAAGGTGCTGGAGTCCACCACCGGCTTATGGATGGCCTGAAGGATGTTGGAGAAAATCGGCCCCACCACGAAATCGACCTTGTCGCGTTCGAGCAGTCCCCTGACCTTGGTCACCGCGGCGTCGGGCTTGAGTTCGTCGTCGACCACCACGACCTCGACCTCGCGGTTACCCATCTTGCCGCCGAGATCCCGGACTGCGAGTGCAAAGCCGTCGCGCGCCTGCTGGCCCAGCACCGCCGCCGGACCGGACAAGGTCACTATCACGCCGATCTTGAGTTTCTCCTGCGCGAGCGCAGGAATGGCTGCAACGCTCAGCAAAACCGCGAGCCCGGCCAACTGCAACTGCTGTTTCATGATTGCCCCATCTGATCGGCGGCTTTGCAAGGCCGCGATACGTCAACCCAAGCGTCCGAGGCCAGCTTATTCCGATGTCTGCGCCTGCCGCAAGCGAACTCCCGGCAGGCCTACGCGATTGGCCAACGAGCATGCAAGCTGCGCGCCAGTTGCTTGAAACCTAAAGAAATCTGAAAAAGCCGCAAAAGCATGTGCCGGCGGCGTTTTGACTTGCAGCCTGCGCTGAATTATTTGAAGTTGATATCACAGGGCGAAATCCGACCGGCGTGGTTGCAGCATGATCCTCGATTCCGAAACCAAGGCCGTCGAGCTTCCGCACGAGCATGGCGACAAGCTCAGATTGTGGCTCCGCCTGCTGACCTGTACGACCCTGATCGAGGGCGAAGTGCGCAGCCGGCTGCGGGAGCGGTTTGACGTCACGCTGCCGCGCTTCGATCTGATGGCCCAGCTCGACAAGGCGCCGGAAGGGATGACCCTGTCGGACGTCTCGAAGCGGATGATGGTCTCGAATGGCAATGTCACCGGATTGGTCGAGCGCCTGGTCGAATCCGGCCATCTCGATCGCCGCACCTCGGACTCCGACCGGCGCGTGCAGGTGATACGCCTGACCAAGGCCGGCCGTGCCGAGTTCCGCAAGATGGCCGCGGAGCATGAGACCTGGATCGCCAACATCTTTTCGGATCTCGGCGAGAAGGATGTCCGCGAATTGATGCGCCTTTTGGCGAAGACCAAGGCCTCGGCCCAGAAATCCGCTCAAGCCAGAGCCGTATAGGCCTTGGGCGCGGACATCGACTATGAGGTCGAATACAACAACCGGGCGCGGGTTCCGGAGAATCCTGCGCTGATCGCCGGTTGGGCCAAAGATGCGGCGGCCTATCGCGAGCGCCACTCGCCGCGTTCGATTCCCTACGGACCGGGCGCGCGCAACCGGATCGACTTCTTTGCCGGCGACCGCGACGGTCCCACGGTGGTGTTCATTCACGGCGGCTATTGGCAGGCGCTGGACGGTTCCTTCTTCAGCCATCTGGCCGCGGGGTTGAATGCCCATGGGATCAGTGTCGCCATTCCAAGCTACGACCTTTGTCCTGCCGTCAGCGTCGATCAGATCATCGAGCAGATGCGGATGGCGGCGCGTGAGCTGGCGCGGTTTCGGCAGCCTCTCGTCGTCAGCGGCCATTCCGCGGGCGGTCATCTTGCGGCCTGTCTGATCGCAACCGATTGGGCGTCGTTCGATCCGGCGTTGCCGCGCGACCTCGTCGTTGCGGCCTACGCCATCTCCGGCCTGTTCGAGCTTGGACCGCTGGTGGACACTTCCATCAACACGGCGCTGCAACTCGATCACGCCGCCTCCAAGGCCGCCAGTCCACTGTTCTGGCAGCCGCCATCGCGCGGCAGCCTGGATGCGGTGGTCGGCGCGCATGAAAGTGCGGAATATTTCCGGCAAAGCCGGACCATCGTCGAGCGCTGGGGCTCGGCCGGCACCGCGACCAGGTTCGGCGTCATCCCCGACGCGAACCATTTCACCGCGGTGGCGCCGCTGGCCGACCCAGGTTCGCCGATGGTGTCGCGCCTGCTGGAACTGGCGGGGCGCTAAAGCCTGTTCGGTTCTGATTGAATCAGAACCGGGCTTTAGTTTCTTGTTTTGACGCGTTTCTTCACGCGAACCGGTACCCACTTCGCTCGAAAACGCTATAGGCTTCAAAAAAGTGCCGGACGGCCCGGATTTGAGCTATTGCGCCAAATTACTTTAAGTATAAAACGTTTGCGAAGGCGTTGCCGGACGGCGGCGTTGAGACTTTGTCAAACGAGGGACGATGGAGATGTCGGGTGCAATTCCCAGCCTTGGCCCATCGGGTCACGTCGATGATTTTGCGCGGCGAAATCTTCCGCCGTTCGAGCAATGGCCGCGAATGCTGCTCGACCGGCCGGAGTTTCAATATCCGGAATATCTCAACGCTGCGGTCGAACTGACCGACCGGATCGTCGACAAGGGGCTCGGCGACCGTACCGCGCTGATCGGCAATGGCCGCCAGCGCACCTACAAGGAGTTGGCGGACTGGTCGAACCGCCTCGCGCATGCCCTGGTGGAGAATTACGGCGTCAAGCCCGGCAACCGCGTTCTGATACGGTCCGGCAACAATCCCGCTTTGGTCGCGGCCTGGCTTGCGGCAACCAAAGCGGGGGCCGTCGTCGTCAATACCATGCCGATGCTGCGCGCCGGCGAACTGAGCAAGATCGTCGACAAGGCGGAGATCGGGCTTGCGCTGACCGACAGCCGCATCGCCGACGAACTGGTTGCATGCGCGAAGACCAGCCGATATCTCAAACAGGTGGTGAATTTCGACGGCACGTCGAACCATGACGCCGAGCTCGACCGGGTGGCGCTGAACAAGCCGGTGCGGTTCGAGGCGGTCAAGACCGGCCGCGACGATGTGGCACTGCTGGGATTCACCTCGGGCACCACGGGAGAGCCAAAGGCGACGATGCACTTCCATCGCGATCTCCTGATCGTCGCCGACGGCTATGCGCGGGAAGTCCTCAACGTTACGCCGGATGACGTCTTCGTCGGCTCGCCGCCACTGGCCTTTACGTTCGGGCTTGGCGGTCTCGCGATCTTTCCGTTGCGGTTCGGCGCCACCGCGACGCTGCTGGAAAACGCGGCGCCCGGCGAGATGGTCAAGATCATCGAGACCTACAAGGCCACGATTTGCTTTACCTCGCCGACCGCGTATCGGGCGATGATGGCGGCGATGGACAAGGGCGCCGATCTGTCGTCGCTGCGCCTTGCGGTTTCGGCCGGCGAGACCTTGCCGGCGCCGGTTTTCGAAAGCTGGACCCGAAAGACGGGCAAGACCATTCTGGATGGCATCGGCAGCACTGAATTGCTGCATATCTTCGTTACCAACCGCCCAGGCGAGGCCGCCGCGGGCACGACGGGGCGCCCGGTTTCCGGTTACGAGGCTAAGATCGTCGACCAGGACATGAACGAATTGCCGCCCGGCACCGTCGGCCGGCTTGCGGTTCGCGGGCCCACCGGGTGCCGCTATCTCGCCGATTCGCGGCAGTCGAACTATGTGCGCGACGGCTGGAATCTGACTGGCGATGCATTCCTCCGCGACCAGCAGGGCCGCCTGTCATTCGTCGCCCGATCGGACGACATGATTATCTCGTCCGGTTACAATATCGCCGGCCCCGACGTCGAGGCTGCCTTGCTCACGCATCCCGCGGTGGCCGAATGCGGCGTCGTCGGCGCGCCCGATGATGCGCGCGGTATGATCGTCAAGGCCTATGTGGTGCTGGCGCCCGAAATCACCGGCGATGCCGCGCTGGTGACAGCGTTGCAGGACCACGTCAAGCGCGAGATCGCGCCGTATAAATATCCGCGGGCGATCGAATTCGTCGCGCAGCTGCCCAAGACGGAAACCGGCAAGCTGAAGCGATTTGCCCTGCGGCAGATGGCCCAGGCCGGCGCGTCCTCCTCGCATTTGGCCGCGGAATGATTCCAACCGAAATGACGGAGAACCGTTTGTGACTACGTCCAATGCGCCCGCCCTCGCGGTGGCTGCGAACGGCGAAACGTCCGCCGGCCCGCAGATTCTGCAGCCCGGCGGCTGGCCAGCCCCGAAGGGATACGCCAACGGCGTGGCCGCCGACGGACGTCTCGTGGTGACCGGGGGCGTGATCGGCTGGAATAGCCAGGGTGATTTGCCATCCGACTTTGTCGCGCAGGTCCGCCAGACCCTGAGCAACATTGCGGCCGTTCTGGCGGAAGGCGGCGCCCGGCCCGAACATCTGGTTCGTCTCACCTGGTATGTCGTCGACATGGACGAATATCTGGCGAACCTGAAAAGCCTCGGGCAGGTCTATCGCGATATCTTCGGGACGCATTATCCCGCAATGGCGCTGGTTCAGGTCGTGCGTCTGGTAGAAAAAGCCGCGCGGGTCGAGATCGAAGCGACCGCCGTGGTGCCGCGCTCCCCATGAGGGTCTGGCATCCTGAGGAGGCGCGAAGCGCTTCTCGAAGGATGAAGCCACGCTACCGCGGCCTCGTGGTTCGAGACGCGCGGCGTTGCCGCGCTCCTCACCAAGAGGGTCGGCGAAAGACCTCATCCTGAGGAGCGCGCTCTTGCGCGCGTCTCGAAGGATGAAGCCACGGGCTTGATCTAGAATTGATACCGGCGAAGGCCGCCATCGACCGGAATCACCGCACCGGTGATATAGCGCGCCACCGGCGAGGCCAGGAACACCGCCAGAGCTGCGAGGTCCTCTGGCTCACCCCAATAGCCGACCGGAATCTCCTCCTCGGCAAAGCGCGTTCGATAGTCTTCCGGATAATTGCGGCGAATCTGCTCGCTCATGATGCGGCCGGGCGGAATGCAGTTGACAGTAATGCCGTGCCGTCCGATCTCGCGCGACAATCCCTTCGCCCAGGCATGAACCGCAGCTTTCGCCGAAAATGCCGCGTTGAGCCCCTCAGGTTCGGACTTCCCGGTTATATTGATGATGCGGCCCCACCTGCGCTCGATCATTTGCGGCAACAGGGCGTGAGTGACCTGCCTGTAGCGGGTAAAGTTCAACGCGATCGCTTCGTCCCAATCGCTATCGGGTGCATCCACCGGCAAAGGCCGGCTGCCGCCCGCATTATTGACCAATATGTCGACGTGACCGAGTTGGTCGACCGCGGCGGCGGCCAGCTTTCTTGCGGCGTCCTCCTGCATGAGGTCCTGCACGACCGGGATGATGGTGCCGCCGTCTGCAATCCGGGATTCCTGCGCAAGCTTCTCAAGCAGATCCTTCCGCCTCGCCACCGCGACGACGCGTACTCCCTCCCGCGCGAGCCCCTTGGCGATGGCGCGCCCAATTCCGATGCTGGCCCCGCTGACGAGGGCGGTCCTGGACTTGAGATCGAGCTCCATGTTCGAAACCCTTCTTTTTGTTGACGAAATGCGGGTTGGTCGGGTCGACCTGATCTAGCTTCGCTTCGCGATGCCGGCGGGCTGCCAAAACGCGTCAATCCGTCCGCTGGCGGGGCCCGGCGGGTTCGGCTTAGGTCTAGTTGTTCGGGCAACGATTTGCTGCCATTGGTGAAAACCGGAAAGACCAAGAACAAGAAATCCGCGGATTTTGGGAGGAAAGCGCATGGTTAAGTTGATTCTTGCGGCGGCGGCGGCCGCCGTTTTTCTGGCTCCAGGTGCCGCCATGGCGCAGGCGCCGATCGTTATCAAGTTCAGCCATGTTGTCGCCAATGACACGCCCAAGGGCAAGGGCGCGCTGAAGTTCAAGGAACTGGCCGAGAAATACACCAACGGCAAGGTCAAGGTCGAGGTTTATCCCAACTCCTCGCTTTACAAGGACAAGGAGGAGATCGAGGCCTTGCAACTCGGCTCGGTTCAGATGCTTGCGCCTTCGACCGCGAAATTCGCGCCGCTCGGCGTAAAGGAATTCGAGGCGCTCGATCTGCCCTGGCTGTTCAAGGATGAAGCGACCTATGCCGTGGCCATGAAGGGCCCGGTTGGCAAGTGGCTGTTTCAGAAGCTGGAGGCCAAGGGTATCACCGGCCTTGCCTATTGGGACAACGGCTTCCACATGACCTCCGCCAATCGTCCGCTGTTGATGCCAGCCGATTTTCAGGGACTCAAGATTCGCATCTCCGGCTCCAAGATTGCCGACCGGTATTTCCGCGACCTCGGCTCGATCCCGCAGATCATGGCGTTCTCGGAAGTCTATCAGGCACTGCAGACCGGCGTGGTCGATGGCTGCGAGAATACGCCGTCGAACTATCTGACGCAGAAATTCCACGAAGTGCAAAAGGACATCACGGTTTCCAATCATGCCCACCTGCAATACGCCGTGATCGTGAACTCCAAGTTCTGGAATGGGCTGCCGGACGATATCCGGAAGCAACTCGACAAGGCCATGGACGAAGCGACCGACTACACCAACTCGATCGCGGTCAAGGAAAATGAAGATGCGCTGGCCGAGATCAAGAAATCGGGCAAAACGTCCCTGCATTATCTGACAGACGATCAACGCACGGCCTGGCAGACGGCCATGCGGCCGACTTATGGGTGGGCCAAGGGCCGCGTCGGGCAGGAGGTTCTTGATCTCTTGGGCAAGGAACTCAACATCAAGATGAACTGACGGCCTGGTTCTGGCGGTACGGCAAGACGGCGGCTGGGAGTGAGCGCACTCCCGGCCGTTTCGCGATGGGGGGATTTGCGTGCTTAAAGTGCTCGGGCGAGCGCTCGATCATCTCGAAGAGTGGCTGATCGCCAGCTTGATCGCGGCGGCGACCGCGCTGATCTTCGTCGCGGTATTGCATCGTTACGGGACCGGCCTTTCGATCGACCTGTCGAAATGGGCGGCCGCGCGGGGGTTGCCGCTGCTGCCCGCTGTTTTCAAGGACATCTATCTGTGGCTTGCCGCCCGCGATCTCTCCTGGGCGCAGGAACTCTGCATCTACATGTTCATCTGGATGGCCAAGTTCGGCGCCGCCTACGGCGTGCGCACCGGCATCCATGTCGGCGTCGACCTGCTCGTCAACCGGGTTCCGGCGCATTCGCGCAAGCAGGTGATCCTGTTCAGCCTGCTGTGCGGCGCATTCTTCACCGGAATGATTGCGACGTTCGGCGGCTCGTTCGTCACGGAGATGTTCAGGACCGGTCAGCAATCGAACGATCTCGAAGCACCGATGTGGATCGTCTATCTCGCGATTCCGCTCGGCTCGGGCCTGATGTGTTTCCGCTTTCTCCAGGTTGGCTGGCACTATTACTGGACCGGCGATCTGCCGCACCACAATGAAGCGCAGGTCGAGGGCGTCGAAGTGACCGCTCCGGCACTGCATCCGGCGCCGGCTGATCCCGCGGAAGCATCGAGCCGCGAGGCGAGCCCGCTCGGGCTGATCCTGATCATGGCGCCCATCCTGATCCTGACGGTCTGCCTCGGCGAGAAGGCCGGCATCATCGTCCTGCCGCAGGTTTTGCGTGCGATCACCATCTTTGCGCTGCTGATCGCGCTGATGCTGACCGGCATCCCGGTTTCGATCGCGCTTGGCCTTACGGTGCTGACGTTCCTGTTCACGCTGACCGCGGTTCCAATCGAAGCGGTATCGATGAAACTGTTCACCGGTATCGAGAGCTTCGAGATCATGGCGATCCCGTTCTTTATCCTGGCCGGCAATTTTCTGACCCATGGCGGCGTTGCGCGACGAATGATCAACTTCGCGACATCCCTCATCGGGCACTGGCATGGCGGACTGGGACTTGCCGGAATCGCCGCATGTTCCATGTTTGCACTGGTTTGTGGCTCGAGCGTCGCCACCGTGGCCGCTGTCGGAGCGATTGTGCTGCCCGAAATGGTCAGAAACGGTTATCCGATGCGATTTGGCGCCGGGATAATCACGGTCGCGGGCTCGCTGGGAATCCTGATGCTGCCGTCGATTCCGAAGATCATCTACGCGATCTCCACCAACACATCGATCGGCGCGCTGTTTGTGGCGGGCTTGCTGCCCGGCATTCTGCTGACCTTCATGCTGTGCGTGGTGACATGGTACATCGCGAGGAAACGGAATTATCCGCGGATGAAGAAAGCGAGTTGGTTCGAGACCTGGCAGGCGTTCCAGCAGAGCATCTGGGGCCTGTTGCTGGTCGTCATCATCATCGGCGGCATCTATAGCGGCCTGTTCACCGCAACGGAGGCCGCCGCCATGGCCGCCGTCTATTCATTCTTCATATCGGTCTTCGTTTACAAGGCGCTCAAGTTCAAGGACGTGCCGCGCGTCTTGCTGCGAGCGGCCAACACCAGCGCGATGCTGCTCTATATCGTGACCAATGCCGTGTTGTTTTCGTTTGTTCTCAGCAACGAAAATATTCCATCGGCGCTTGCCGACTGGATCACCGCGCAGGACCTCGGCTGGGTCGGTTTCCTTCTGCTCGTCAACGTATTGCTGTTGCTGGCCGGCAATTTCATGGAGCCGACATCGATCATCCTGATCATGGCGCCGATCCTGGCGCCGGCCGCAAAACGGCTCGGCATCGATCTGGTCCATTTCGGCATCGTGATCGACGTCAATATGGAGGTCGGCCTGTGTCACCCGCCGGTCGGCCTCAATCTTTATGTCGCCTCGATGATTGCCGGCATGCGGATCACCGATTTGGCCATGGCCGTGATGCCGTGGCTGCTCACGATGCTGGTGTTTCTTGTCATCGTCACCTATTGGCCGGGCCTGACGCTCTGGCTGCCAACGGCGCTCGGAATGCACTAAGGCGGGATGACTTTGGTTAAACCGGTCGATTCCGCAGGTTCCGTACAGCTCTCCCCGACAGGCCAGCAGTTGTCGTGGCTTCATCCTCCGAGATCGCGCGGAGCTTATCATCGGGCCGCTTCTTGCGCGGACCCGTTGGCGCCTCCTCATCAGGACGAGATCCGGGGTCCTACCAAACCCTCATGGTGAGGTGCGCGTCTTCGCGCGTCTCGAACCACGAGATCCGAGAGCCGTCGCGACCTCACAGCCACAGGATCCGCTTGCGATATTCGAGGTCGGTCAGGAGCGGCGTCGCCGGTCCCTGGTGGAATACCGCGCCGCGCTCCAGTGCGAACACGCGGTCGGCCAGCGCCAGCACGAGGTCGAGATTGTGCTCCACGATAACAATCGAGGTGTGGCGGCGCAACCGGTCGAACACCCTGAACAGTTCGAGGATGACCGCCGGCGCAAGGCCTTCGAACGGTTCATCCAGCAGCAGCAGCTTTACGTTCCCCGACATCGCGCGCGCCACCGCCACCATCTGCTGTTCACCGCCGGACAGATAGTCGGCCGCAATATCCATGCGCGCCTTGAGGCGAGGGAAATATTCGAAGATCTGTTCTTCACTCCAGACCACGCCGTGGCTGCCGTCGGTCTTGCGCGCCAGCCGGCCGAGCGAGAGATTTTCCTTGACCGTCATGCCGGCGAACAGGCCGCGGCCCTGCGGCACGTAGCCGATGCCCCGGCGCGCGATGTCCGGCGCCGACATTCCGGCGATATTGCTGCCTTCATATTCGATCAGGCCGGATGCCATCGGTACCAGCCCGGCCAGGGTTTTCAGCAAGGTCGATTTGCCGGCGCCGTTGCGCCCGAGTAGCGCAATGATTTCGCCTTCGCGCACGTCGAGCGTGGCGTCGTGCAGAACATGGCTCTTGCCGTAGAACGTGTTGACCCGCTCGAAGCGCAGGATTGGCGCGGCGGCCTGGTTCGGCGCATCGGTGCGGCTGTGCTCGACCTCGGGAATGCCGCTGCCGGTATAGATTTCCTGCACTCGGCGGTCGGCACGCACCGCGTCCGGCGTGCCGGTCATCAGCACTTCGCCCTGGTTCATGACAGTGACGGCCTGCGAAAGCCCGAGCACGCGATCGATGTCATGTTCGACGATCAGCACCGGAATGTGTGCGGAGACGTTTTCGATCAGGCTGGAGACGCGTTCGCGCTCGGCAGCGGCAAGTCCGGCGAGCGGCTCGTCGAGCAGCAGTAGTTGCGGCTTTGATCCGAGCGCGATGCCGAGATCCACCAACCGCTGACCGCCATAGGACAGATCCCCGCCCTCGATCGCCTCGATGCCCTCGAGCCCGAGGAATTTCACCAATTCCGCTGTCTCCGTCTGGATGTCCGTATAGCTGTCGACGTCGCGCCAGAGATTGAAACGCATGGTGGTTTGCGCCTGCAATGACAGCCGCAGATTCTCGTAGATCGACAGCCCGCGGAAAAGATTGGTGATCTGGAACGAACGTGCCAATCCGCGGTGGCAGATCAGGTCGGACGGCAGGCCCTGGATGTCGCGCCCCTTGAGGCGAATGGTGCCGCCGTCCGCCGCAAACAGCCCGGAGATCAGGTTGAACAGGGTGGTCTTGCCGGCACCGTTGGGGCCGATCAGGGCATGGATCTCGCCGGCGCCAATCTGAAGGCTCGCGCCGGAGACCGCGCGGATGCCGCCGAACTTCTTCGAGACGCCGCTGACGTCGAGCACCGTGCCGGTCGCGCTGTCGGGGATCAGGAATGAAGGCAGCGGCAAGCCTTGGTAGATCCTGCGCTGGCTCATCGCCGCCGCTTCTTCCGACGCCGGCCAGAATCGTCGTTGCAGCACGGCCCAGATTCCGACCAGGCCGGCGGGTGAATACAGCACGAAGGCGACGAAGATCAGCCCGAACCAAAGCAGCCAGTTCGGCGTCCAGATCGAGAACAGCTCACGGAACAGGATGAAGAACAGCGCGCCTAGCGCCGGCCCCAGCAGGCTACGCATGCCGCCGATCACCACCATTGCCAGCAGTTCGCCGGAAAACGACACCGATACCGCTTCGGCCGAGACCAGGTAGGTCTGGAATGCGAGCAGCGCGCCGGCGAGGCCGGTGACCACGGCCGAGATCACGAACACCGCGAGCTTGTAGCGCTCGACCGGATAACCCTGGAACGTCGCCCGCAACTGGTTCTCGCGGATCGCCACCAGCACGTGGCCGAACGGCGACCGCACCAGCCGGAGCAGCACATAAAGGACGCCAAGCCCGATCAGCGCAACCGCGATGTAGTAGGCGAGCGCATTGTCGAGGCTGAACGGTCCGATCCGGCCGCGCTTCAGACCGGCGAGGCCATCTTCGCCCCCCGTGACCTCGCTCCAGCGGAACGCGACGGTGTAGGCGAGCGCCGCCAGTGCCAGCGTCAGCAGCGAGAAATATACGCCACGGCGCCGCAGGATCAGCACGCCAACGACCGCCGCCGTCACGGCGACCACGATCATCGACAGCAGCAGCGGCAGCCAGATCTCGCCGCCGAACCAGTGCAGCTGGATCAAGCCGGCGGCATAGGCGCCGATGCCGAACCAGATGCTGTGGCCGAATGACACCAGCCCGGTGGTGCCGACGCACAGATTGAGGCCCATGGTCGCGATCGCGAATATCACCACCGTGGTTCCGGTGTTGAGCGACAGCCCGAGTGCCGGCAAGGCGAACGGCAGCGCGATCAGCGCGAGGCTTGCCAGCAGCAATGGCTGGTATTTTGACGCAGCGCTCAACTTCATTCGAATTTCTCGATGCGTTCGCCAAGCAGGCCGCGGGGCCGCACCAGCAACACGGCAAACATCAACAGGTAGATCGACGCTTCACCGGCCGCCGGCGCGAAGTGGATGGTGATGCCGCGCACGACGCCGACCAGGAGGGCTGCGAGCACGACACCCCAGAAACTGCCGAGACCGCCGATCACCACCACGACAAAGGCGACGGTGATGACTTCGGATCCCATGGCCGGGTGCACGATCGTGATCGGGGCGAAGAAGGCGCCGCCCATCGCGGCCATGCCGACGCCCAGCATGACGATGGCGGTCATGTAGGGCTGCAGCCGGATGCCCAGCGCAGCCACCATGTCGGGGCGCTGGATCCCGGCCCGGACCACCCGCCCGAACGAAGTCTTGTGCAGCAAAAGCCAGACGCCCAGCAGCACCGCGGCCACCACCGCGAGCAACATCACGCGGTAGCGCGAGAACAGGAAGTCGCCGACGATGACCGAGCCGCGAAGGGCCGGCGGTATCGATGCTGCCAGCGGGGCCGAGCCCCAGATGATGCGGATCGCCTGTTCGGCGACCATGGCAAGCCCGAATGTCACGAGCAGGCTCAGGATCGGGTCGGCGGTGTAGAAACGGCGCAAGATATATCGCTCGAACAGGATGCCCAGCATGGCGACCGCAACCGGCGACAGCACGACCGCGGGACCGAAGCCGAGATATCTGGTGATTTCGACCGACGCATAGGCGCCGAGGGCGTAGAACGCGCCATGCGCCAGGTTCACGACGCCGCCGACGCTGAAGATCAAGGACAGGCCGAGCGATATCAGCAGATAGTAGCCGCCGAGCACGAGGCCATTGACCACCTGTTCCAGCAAGAACTCGAACTGCATGCGCGATCCCGCGAAGAAACCAGGTGCCGGGTGCAACGGATAAAGGCCGTCACCCGGCGCGCCCCGGACCGGGGCGCGGGGCGGGCGGCCGACGCGGCGGTTACATCGAGCAGGGGTTCTGCTCCTTGGTCAGGGCGATGCTCTCGAGCGATTCGTTCGGTCCCGGAATCGCCGCACCGAGTTCGAGCATGTCCCACTTGTCCTTGGCCTGGCCCTTGGGCTTGACCGTGAAAGGATAGGCCTCCTGCATGAGCTGGTGATCCCACGACCTGAAATAACCCTGCCGTCCCTTCAGGATGTCGAACGGCGTTTGCTTCTCGAAATGGGCGATCAGCGCGTTGGTCTCGGTCGACTTGGTCTCGTTCATGGCCTGCGCCATCATCTTCAGCGAGACATATTCGATCCAGGCGTGGTTCTCGGGCGGCTTGTCGTATTTCCTGATGAAGCTCGCCACGAAGGTTTTCGAAGCCGGAACGTCGAGGGTGTGATACCAAACCGTCGGCCAGGTGCCGCTCAGATTGCCGTCGCCGGCCGCCCAGGCGTCGGCGGTGTTGAGGTTGAAGCCGACGATCGGATAGGGCAGGCCGAATTCGGCATATTGCTTGATCAGGGTGGTGACCTGATTGCCGGCGAGGTTGGAGCACACCACGTCCGGCTTGGACTGACGGATTTTCAGCAGATAGGGGCTGAAGTCGGTGACGTCGGTGGCGACAAGTTCGTCGCCGATCAGCTTGCCGCCATTGGCGTCGAAGAACGATTTGGCGGCGCGGGCGAGGTCATGGCCGAAAATATAGTCGGCGGTGAGGGTATAGAATTTCTTGTCCTTCATCATGTTGTCACGCACCAACGCCTTGCCGACCGCGTTGACCATCACCGTGCTCGGGATATCGACGTGGAAGGTGTAACGGTTGCAGTTCTTGCCGCGCAGTGCATCCGAGCGGGCGCCGATCTGCATGAACAGCCGCTTGTTGCGGTCGGCGACCTGCATGATGGTGAGCGCGGAGGCCGAGTTGATCTCACCCATCAGCACTGCCACGCCGTCCTGGTCCAGCATGCGCTGGGCCTTGGTTGCGGCGGTCGCGGGGTTGACTGAGTCTTCAGACGTGATGTCGAGCTGGCGGCCCATCACGCCGCCGGCGTGGTTGATTTCCTCTTCGGCGAGGCGGATGCCGAGTTGGGCGTAAGCGCCGAGCGCGCCGAGAAAGCCGGTCAACGGCGTCAAATGGCCGATTTTGATCTTTTCGGTCTGGCCGCGGACGATGGACGGAGATCCGATCGTCGAAGCGCCGGCGAGCGCAGCGCTCGCCTTCAGCAGGGTTCGTCGGCTGTAGCGGATCATCGTGGGTCTCCTCCCGGGGTCGGTCGCGATGTCTCCCTTCGATTCCCTATGCGAGAATGTGAGAGGCGTTTTTCTATTGTTAAATGATATTTCCGGAGCCAGTCGCCGCTGTCAACGCCAAATGCGATTTTCGGCGTCGCGCTTTAGGAGGGTTTGGCGAGGCTTCGGGCGCCAAATTCCGCGGACAGGCGATTGGCGGCCGCCCGCACGATCCTGGCGTGGCCCTGCAACGCCTGATCGGAAAGCCGCCAGATCGGGCCGGAAATGCCGAGCGCGCCGACGGTCTGGCCGGTAAAATCCATTACTGGAACAGCGATGCAGCGCACCTCCGGATTGAATTCGCCGTCATCGAACGCAATACCGCTGTGCTTGACCTCGGCAATTTCGCTTAGCAGCGCCGCAATGTCGGTGATCGATTTGTCGGTCGATGGCTTCATGTCGACGCGCTCGAGGAAGCGCTTCAGTTGATCGGGCCGGAGCGAGGCGAGGATGATCTTGCCAAGCGCGGTGCAATGGGCGGGACGCACTACGCCGACCCGATCGGTCAGTTGAAAGGCGCCGGGACCGCTGGTGCGGGCGATCACAACGACAGCGTCGCCCATGCGTACGGCGAAATGGCCGCTTTCGCCGCTTTCCCGCGACAGGTCTTCCAGCACCGGCGTCGCGACATTCACCATCTCGATCTCGTCCAGCGCGCTGGCGGCAAGCGCAAACAGCGGCCGGCCAACGCGGTAACGCCTGGAATCCCGCGCCTGCCGCAGATAGCCCAGCGACACCATGGTCTTGGCGAGGTGGAACGTGGTCGAATTGTGCAGGCCGACCAGTTTGCTCAACTCCGCAAGCCCAACGCCCTCGCGGTGACGCGCAACTTCCTCGAGGATTGCAAAGCCGCGGCCGAGCGACTGCACGCCGACGCGCTGACGGTCGTCGGCGTCATCATCGATGTCGCCTCCGGGAGGCGGCACGAGCCTGGCGATGGCGGTCTTGCGCGCAGCGGCCGGCTTCTCGTTGGGCTTTGGTTTGGTACGCGATCTCACGCCTCGAGCCTCCACGCGACGGTTGCCGAACTGTATCAGGCGAGCCGCATCCATCAACAGCGCCGGCCGTTGCTGGTGCGACAAGCCTACCACAATATCAATTGACGTACAGTATTATGAGAAATAGGGTGCCGCGCGCTGGATAACGATGTGAACGGCGGCGCGCTTCCGACCGTTCCTCCGGTACTGCCTGACTGGGAGAGTGATCCGATGTCGCCGCGCAACGCGCTCAATGGGGCTCAAGTCATTGTCGACTATTTGATCCAGGAAAAAGTGCCGCAGGTGTTTGGTCTGTGCGGCCACGGCAATATCCAGTTCATCGATGCGCTGTACGAACGCTCGCACGATATCAAGGCCATTTCGGTTCATCATGAGAGCGTTGCCGGCTTCATGGCGGACGTCTATTACCGGGTCTCCGGGCGGCCGACCGCCACCTTCACCTCCTGCGGGCCGGGTTCGGCCAACCTGCCGATCTCGCTCGGCAACGCCTTTCTCGATTCGGTGCCGTTCATGGCGGTTACCGGCAATGTGCCGACCAGCCAGTTCAACCGCGGCGCGTTTCAGGAATTGTATCGGCATTACCAGGCGGACTTTCCGTCGACCGTGCGCTCCTACTGCAAGAAGGTGTTTCAGCCGACCCGCGGCGAGATGGTGCCGCTCGCGGTCCGGCAGGCCTGGAAGACCATGACGACAGGCCGTCCGGGTCCGGTGGTGCTGGATGTTCCCTTTGACGTGTTCATGGAATCGGCTGCCGAACAGGCGCCCGACGCCAAGACCTGGAACGGCAATATCTCCAGCCGTTGCGGCGCCGATCCGGACGGCGTCGCGACAGCGGTCGACATGCTGCTCGGCGCCGAGCGTCCGGTGATGCTGGTCGGGCAGGGCGTGCGCTACGGCGGCGCCGCCGCCGAACTGTTGAAGCTCGCCGAGCGCCTGCAGATTCCGGTGGCGGCATCGGCCAGCGGCCTTGGCGCGCTCGATTGCCATCATCCGCTCGCACTGGGTTTGGTCGCGCGGGCCGGTCATTATCAGGCCAATCACGCGACGCGCCAGGCCGACGTGCTGCTGGCGCTGGGCGTGCGTTTTGACGACCGCACTTCGAGTTCGTGGATCCCCGGCTATTCCTTCACCATTCCGCCGACCAGGCTCATTCACGTCGACATCGACCCCGAGGAGATCGGCCGCAACTATCCGGTGGCGCTCGGCCTGATGGCCGACGTGCGCACTTTCCTGCGCCAGATTCATGCCGAACTCGATCGCCGCGCCGATCTCACCCACCGCGCCGACGCCCGCCGCAAGTGGCTGGCGCAGATCGACACCTATCGCCAGGAGTGGGACAGGTTCGTGGCGCCCGGCTTCTCCGACGACACGACGCCGATCAATCCGCAGCGCGCCGCGCACGAGATCGACAAGGCGCTGCCCGAGGATGCCATCCTGGTCAGCGACATCGGCGTGCATCACAATTGGCTGCTGAGCTTCTGCAAGCCGAAGCGGCCGGACTCGCTGATCGGTTCGATGGGTTTTGGCCCGATGGGTTTCGGGGTTGCCGGCGTCATGGGCGCCAAGTTCGCGGCGCCGGACCGGCCCTGCGTCTCGGTGTGCGGCGACGGCGCGTTCTTCATGCACGCCAATGTGCTGGGCACGGCGGTCGAATACAATCTGCCCGTGGTCTGGGTGGTCTGGAACAACTATGCTTACGCCTCGATCCGCGGCCTGCAGCGCGGCTATCTCGGCGGCCGAGAGCTCGCGACCGATTTCCACGATCCGAACACCGGCGAGCGCTACAATCCGGACTTTGCCGCAATGGCGCGCGCCTGCGGCGTGGAAGGCGTGCGGGTCGATCGCGCCGGCGATCTTGGCGAGGCGATCCGCAAGGGGATCGCCGCCAACAAGCCGTATCTGATCGACGTCGACATCGCCGCCGACATCAATCCGAGCGGCGCCGGTGTCTGGGAGCTGCCGGGGCTCGGGCAAAGCAAGGCCGGCATCGGAGAAAAATACCAACCGACCTGACGGTCGTTCAGCTCGAGGCGGTTGCATTGTGCAGAAGGAAAACGACAATGGCCTTTGAAGAGAACGGCGCCTTCATCCGCAACATCGCCGAAGTGCCGTGGCGCGAATTTCCCAACCATTTCGGCGGCGCCTTGTCGAAGCCGCTGGTGATGCCGGAGACGGCCGGCGCGCGTCACCTCGATTACCGGATCTCGATGTACCAGCCGATGGCCTATGTCGCCCGCCACCAGCACCGGGTTCAGGAACAGATCTACCACGTCCTGGAAGGCGAGGGGCTGATGGAGATCGCCGGCAAAAACCATGTCGTGCGCAAGCACGATGTCATCTTCCTGCCGCCCGGGGTCGAGCACGCGATTTCCAATTCCGGCCTGGTCGACCTGGTGTTCCTGGTCATCACCTCGCCGGTCAGCGATGAAGCGGCCAGCTGAACTGGCTCGAGCCATGATGGCGCATTCGGGGCCTCGCGGTTCGAGACGCGCGGCGTTGCCGCGCTCCTCACCATGAGGGTCTAGCCTCTCATCCAGGGAAGAAGACCTCATCCTGAGGAGCGCGCTCTTGCGCGCGTCTCGAAGGATGAAGCCCCGCTGGCGGCAAGCCAACTAGGCGCTGGCGCCCAGCCCGAGGCTCGCATAAATTCGCCTTGCATAGGCGCCGAACTCGTCCGTGGTCTTGATCGGCAGTGCGCGCGGAAACGGCAGCTCGATCGGGAAGTATTCCGCCATGCGCGCCGGGCTCGCGGTCAGCACCGCGCAATGCGAGGCGAGGAACACCGCCTCCTGGATGCTGTGCGTGACAAAGATGATGGTCTTGCCGCTCTCGCGCCAGATCCGCAGCATCTCGAGGTTCATCTGCTCGCGGGTCAGGGCGTCGAGCGCTCCGAACGGTTCATCCATCAGGATCAGCTTTGGATCGTGGATGAAGGCGCGCGCGATCGCCGTGCGCTGCTGCATTCCGCCCGACAATTGCTGCGGATACTTGTCCTCATAGCCGGCAAGCCCGACCAGATGGAGAAGATCCCGCGCGCGGGCGTGGGCGGTTTTCATCGGCAGGCCGACGATCTCCGCCGGCAACAGCACGTTGTCGAGAACGGTCCGCCATTTCAGCAGCAACGCCTGCTGGAACACCATGCCGATGTCGCGCGCGGGATCGAACGGCGTGCGCGCATTGCCGATCTGGATGGTGCCGCCGCTCGCTTCGTGAAGCCCGGCCAGTATCTTGAGGATGGTGGTCTTGCCGCAACCGGAGGGGCCGACCAGCGAGACCAGTTCGCCCTCCTGCACATCCATGGTGACGTCGGAGACCGCGAGGAAGTCCTCGCTCCCCGAACGATAGACCTTGCGGACATTGCGCAGACGGATGAATGGGCTTTCCGGCTCGCTCATGCCAGCCATTTCTGCAAATGGGAGGCGACAAAGGCGTCGTCGCTGAGGTCGGCGTGCTCGCGGCAGACCCGGTTGATCTCGACCATCTGGCCGGGGCCGAGGCCCTCGGCGGGATCGAGACACCGGATCCCTTCCATCAGCCCCTGCCGCCGCAGGATTTCGTGGCAGCCGGCGATGCAGCCGTGAAAATTGTTGGCGACGTCGAAGAACGCGCTGTTGCAGTCGGTGACGCGGGCATCGAGCGCCAGCAGATCGGCCGGCAGCGTGTCGTTGCCGCGCGCGGCGCGACACATCTCGAATTGCCGGATCGCGGTCGCGGTCCACACCGACCAGTGGCCGAGCAGGCCGCCGCGGAAATAGGCGCGGGTGGTGACACCCCGGTCGCGCAGGTCGAACGGCAGCACGAGGTCGAGCAGGATATGGTCGTCATTGCCGGTATAGAGCGCGACCCGGTCGAGCGCGCCGGCGGCGCTGACGCCGCGCAACACGTCGAGCGTGCGGTAACGATTGAACGGCGCGATCTTGATGGCGATGACATTGTCGATCGCGGCGAAGCGGCGCCAGAACTCCGCGCTCAGGATCACGCCGCCGACCGCTGGCTGCAGATAGAACCCGACCAGCGGAATTTCGCGCGCCACCGCCTCGCAATGGGCGATGATGTCGTCGTCGGAGGCGGATTTCATCGCCGCCAGGCTGAGCAACCCGGCATGATAGCCGATGCCGCGCGCGATCTTCGCTTCAGTCACGGCCTGCGATGTCGGCCCCACCAGGCCCGCAACCAGCGCCAGCGGACGGCTGGTCCAGTTTGCCGCGGTTTCCGCCGCCAGTTCCAGCACCGGCCGGTACAGCCCGGCTTCGCGGATGGCGAATTGCGTGGTGTGGACGCCGACCGCAAGTCCGCCGGCGCCGGCGTCGATGTAATAGCGCGTCAGCGCGCGCTGATGAACCGTATCGAGGCCGCGGCTGGCGTCGAGCGCCAGCGGATGGGCGGGGAGCACCGTACCTTCGGCGATCAGCCGCCGCACCTCGGGCTTCATCTGGCTATGATGCATGTCGCGCCATCCTTATCCATATTCGGGTCCGGCGACGGCAAACGGCGGCTCCGCTGCGGCCGTCGCGGCGCCACCAAACCGCATGCGCTGAAACGGCCGCTCGACGATCCAGCCACGCGCCGTCAGCCCCTCGATAAACGCGCCTTGCGTGCTGACGACGTCAATCAGCACCGCGCCGGTTTCGCAGCGAACGATCGCATCGACTAGGGCCAGCGCCTGATCCGGGTGGTCCGCGAACAGCGGACCGATGTGGCGGGAGGTACGGCCGCCGCGAACCAGGCCGATGGCATTCCCGCCTGACAACAGCCGCGCGTTCGGACGTCCACAAAACTCCGCCAGCAGGATGCTGCGATCAAAACCCATGGCGCGCCGATCGCGCGCCGCGAAGTCATCGGCGTTGCCGGCCTGCAACTGCGGTGCGCCGGCCTCCGTTCGGTTGGAATTCTCCAGCCGCAACCGTCGCAACTGCAGCGTCGGCGTGAAACCCAACGGGCCATAAACCGCAGCGCCCGCCGGCGTCGCGTCGAGCCAGGGGGTGAGGCGCTGCCGGGCCGCCGCTAAGAGGCAGGCGTCGACCAGTCTTGTCGCAAGGCCTCGGCGGCGCCACAGCGCGGCCACCAGCACCATGCTGATCCAGGCGTTGCCGGATCCATAGGGCAACAGCGCGGC
>JBDTKD010000174.1:0-3784 GCA_039935515.1 Bradyrhizobium sp. | reverse complement strand
TGACCCGAAGCGGACCTAGCGTAGCCGCTGGGAACTAGGTAAAATTGAGCCTCGTCGTGAACGCTCAAGGGCGACATGACACGGCGTGGTATCGCAGGCGACCGATCGGCCAAGGAACGCGGCGGGTTTGGGCCCAAGGGTCGAAATACGCAGACCGCGCCCAGTCATTCGGCGGAAGAATTCGACAGCTTGAAGCGCGAGCGCCCCGAGACGATGGGGTGGTCGCCCTGCCGGCCCAATCAGGAGGCTTCCCGTGACCGCAGACCCCGCCGCTTCATCTTCCGTCGATCCTGCCCGGCTGCTCGCCGGCCAGCGCGCAGCGTATCGTCGGCACGGCGCGCCCTCGCTCGACGATCGCCGCGCCGACCTGTCGAAGCTGCGCGCGGCGCTGATCGCCAACCGCAGCAGGATCGAATCGGCGATCGACACCGACTTTGGTCATCGCTCACGCCACGAGACGAGCATCATGGAACTCGCCGGACTGATCGGCGGGATCGACTACCTGCGCAGGAACCTGCCGCGCATGATGCGTCCCGAAAAGCGGCACGTCGCGATTCACATGCGCGCCGGAGCGGCCCGGGTCGAATACCAGCCGCTCGGCGTCGTCGGCGTGATGGCGCCGTGGAACTACCCCGTCGTCCTCGCCCTGATGCCGGTGGTCACGGCCATGGCCGCCGGCAACCGCGTGATGCTGAAGCCGTCCGAGTTCACCCCGACGATCAACGCGCTGCTCGAGGAAATTCTGGGTGGGCTCTTTCCGGCGGAACAGATCGCGGTCGTCAATGGCGATGCCGCGGTCGGTGCGGCCTTCTCGGCCTTGCCGTTCGATCACCTGATCTTCACCGGCAGCACGGCCGTCGGGCACAAGGTCATGCAGGCGGCCAGCGAGCATCTCGTACCCGTCACGCTCGAACTGGGTGGCAAGTCGCCCGTCATCGTCGAAAAGGGACATCCGCTCGATCACGCCAGCGCCGGTATCGTCTTCGGCAAGCTGGTGAGTGGCGGCCAGACCTGTATCGCGCCAGATTATGGGCTCGTCCACGAAGATGACCTTTCGGCCTTCCTGACCAGCTACGACGCAGCCGTCAGCGACGCATACCCCGATGGTCCCGCGGGCGAGGATTACACTTGGGTGGTCAATGACCGGCACCTGGCACGCCTGAACGGCCTGCTGGAGGATGCCCGCGCCAAAGGGGCCAGTGTGCGCGAGGTTGGCCGTGAGGGGCAGAACACTCACCCCCGCGCGATGCGGCCGACCGTAGTGCTCGGCGTCACCGAGGACATGAAGATCGCCCATGAAGAGATATTCGGGCCGATCTTGCCGGTGTTCACCTATCGCACGATCGAGGAGGCGATCACCTTCATTGATGCGCGCCCACGCCCGCTCGCGCTCTATTATTACGGATATGACAAGGCGGTTCAGCGCCGCGTGCTCGACGGCACGACTTCGGGCAACGCCACGATCAACGGCACGATAATGCACATCGCACAGGACGACCTGCCGTTCGGCGGCGTCGGCGCGAGCGGCATTGGCGCCTATCACGGCATCGAAGGCTTTCGCCGGTTGAGCCACGCCAAGGGCATCTACGAACAGGGGCGCTGGAACAGCACCACGTTGCTCCGCGCGCCCTACGGCAAAATGGCAGAACGCATCCTCAGCTTCGTCCTGCGCTAAGCGCCGGCGGAGCTCAAAACTTTTGTCAGATCGGAACACCATGGCTCGGTACAACCATCCGCACCTCCACGGCAGCTGCACCTGCGGCACCTTTTCGTTTGAAACCAGCAGGGCTCCGGTTGGGCGCTTCGTGTGCCACTGCCTTTTCTGCCAGGACTTCACCGGAGAGGCGTTCTCCGACGTCTCGGTGCTGAGGGTGCAGCATATCGAGATGAAGGGGACGGTTGGGCTCATCCACAAGAAGTACCGGCTGCCGCCCAATCTCAACCGCACCCGCTGCGCGCAATGCGGCAAACCGGCCATGGAGACGATGGGTGCGGGGCCGTTGAAACTTGTGTTCGTGCCGTCGAAGAACTTTGTCGAACAGGACCTGCTACCCCCTATTCGGCGGCACGTCTTCTACAATCGACGTGTCGCCGATGTTGCGGACGATCTGCCCAAGCATGCCTATTACTGGCCAAGCCAATATGCCATCTCGAAGACGATCTTGGGTTTCTAGAATTGAGCGCCGATGCTCGCGGCCCACGAGGTCGATTACGAACTTGTTTGATGGCAGCAATTCGGTCGCTTTCGGAGGCGAGCGACGCTGCGTTGACGCGCTTGCACCCGCGAACTCGCCGATGGCCGCAAGCATTTTTCTTCGATGCCCTAGCAGAACGCCCATGTCCCGGAGGTCTTGGTCGGTCAGATGTCGGAGTACCGAGAAATCGATCCCGTTGTCGGCAAAGCACTGGGAATATTGGGATAGGCCAATGTGTTGGAGCCATCGCTCGATCTGCTGCATTTCGGCCCTCGGAACGGATATTCCACGGCGTCACCGACCTCCGGATCGGGCGTGCGCAGTCAGAGCGTAAACGCTTTTGCGTGTCGGTCCACGCGGTCGAATGTCTCACATGGGTCAAGGGCGTCCTTTTTGACCCTGGGCCAGCCACTCACAAAGCACTTACGCTGCCTCAATCTGTCCGTGAACATTTTAGCGATCCCGCGCCGTTCGATGGGCAGAAGCAAGCACATGGTCCGGCCCAGGCCCGCCGGCTGGCGCTGGAGCCGAACGATCGGTTGACCAGTGAGCGTTTGGCTCAACCGATCGAGTAGCCCGAGTTTCGGCTGCACCATCCCGGGGTCGCCAGCCGAAAAGGTCCGGGCCATGCGCCGGCGTTTTGCTCCGACATGAATTTCGCCGATCCAATGTTATGGAAAATCAGCGGTCAGAAATCGCTCTGCGATTATTCGAGATCGCTCGTCGCCTCGCGGCCACCGAATCGCGAGATTGGGATATCAGGCGCTAAGCAGTCGGCCTTCCAGAATTACGACAGCGTTGTGTGCGGCCCTAACGTTGCTCGATTCGTCCCTTCCGGGGATTTTTGAAGCAAAACGTCCGCTACCAATGGTTGTTGCTGGCCGAAAACAACGATTAGCTGCAGGCTTCGACATACCCGATTAGCGTCGCTTGATAGCTGCCTGCACCGGTCGCACCGCCCTTGTGTTTCAGCTCTCGCTGAAGGGGCGGCTCTACAGACGCCTGGAATAGCTCCCGGCGCTGGTCAAGCGTAAATGCCGGCGCCGCCGGGGGTGCATGCAGGTATCGGTCGGCCTGCCGCTCCGCACCCGGAACTCTTGTCCCGTCAGGCCTCACACCGATTATCTGGACAGCGACACGTCGCTCCCCATTTCCGGTCGAACTTTCGACAAGCCAGAACGATAGCAGAAGCGGGGCTTCGGCCCCGTCGCGAACAGAGATGCCAATCCCCTCGGGCGGCAGGCTGCGCCACCGTCCCAGTTCATCCTGCATCAGCCGATGGTCGAGACCCAACAGATCAATGTCATCGCGGCTAGTGGCTATTTCACGATCTATCGTGAAGTGCGCCAAGCGCTTTCCATCACTTGTCTGAAGATCATAGGTTGTGTCATCCGCCTTGACGACACGCTGCTGCCGGTCGGCGACGGCTGCAGACAAGAACTGGATAATTCGATCCATGCCGCTTGTTATATCGGAAAACGGCTTGTAATCGTCCAAGCTAAAGCCTTCCAGGTCCTGAAACAGGTCGAAGACGACCTCGCGCGCCTCGCGGGCATTTGACAATGCTGCTTCGAGCTCGACGGCCGTTC
>JBDTKD010000173.1:0-4166 GCA_039935515.1 Bradyrhizobium sp. | reverse complement strand
AGGCGTTGATCTGGCTCAGCTTGGAAAACCGCGTGTTGGCGTCGTCGCCCTGCTGCATCACCCACTGCTTCGGATCCTTGGCGAGCTTGTCCAACGCCTCGTCCGCCCAAGCCAGCGATCCCTGCAGCGCCATCAGGCTAACGGTTGCGAGTAGCACCTTGTGCATAGTCAATCCTCCCAATTGTGAGCGAAGGGTTCCGTCAAAACGGACCGCTTTTCAGTTTTCTTCGTTGCCATCCTTACCCGGTTCGGAAACAGGAAACTTGCCCAAGAGGGAAGCGGGTTTGCGCGAAAGCGAAACCCGGCGAACTTTTTGGCGCGCCCCCGCGACTTCCGCTGGCGGCGCGCCTCCATGCTGCGCTGTCAGCCGCTTGCCTCTCGATCGGCCCAACATGGGCGCCCCCTTGGTCGAGGTTTCCCTTGACGGCGCCAAGACTAAGTCGGAGGATTATCAATGGGGTGTCAGGAGGGGAGCCGCTCAAACCCCCATGATCGCCTTAATTGAGGTCATAATCGCTCCATCATGACACGGGGCCTCTCACGGCAAGCAGTCATGTTTTGATCTCGAATCGGTGGCTGGATAATGTCCGACACGGTCCGCTCGCTTAGCACTTCCGGATTGACGCCGAAGAAGCAGATCCAATGTTGGTCAGATGCACTGACCGATCTTTGCGGCCAGTTCGACATCGATCCGCTGGAGGCTTCGTCATTCGAAGGTCGGATCAACTACACGACGGTTTCGAAACTAAAGCTCTGTCAGATCGAGGCGAGCCAGCATCGGCTCGCGCATACCGCCTCCCGCGCAAAACTGGATGCCCATCCGTTCGTCAAAATTTTGTTCCAGACTTACGGGATTTCGCATTTCGAGCAGGGGGGGCGCCGCATCGAGCTGATGCCCGGCGACTGTCTCGCCTACGACGTATCCTGTCCGCACACGATCGTCAGCCCGACGCTGACCCGACACGAAGTGGTCATCGTGCCGAAGGAGCTGCTGCAGGAGCGCGGCTTCCGCTCGGCGAAGATGCTGGCATGCAAACTCTCGGCCCGTACCGGCACCGGCCGGATCGCCTATAATTTTGTCCATGCCGCGTTCGACGAGGCGACCAAGCTGTCGCCGAACAACGCGATCGGGGTGGCGGATGCGCTGATCGACCTGCTGCTGTTGCCGCTGCGCGAGCCCTTCGCGATGTTCGATCGTGTCGGGCCCGAGGCGATGTATGTCCGGGCGCAGTTCTTCATCCGCGAACATCTGCGCGACCCGGATCTCTCCATCGACCAGATATCGGCGGCACTGAGCTGCACCAAGCGCTATCTGCACATGTTGTTCAGCGACAGGGGCACCACCATCAGCGACTATATCCGGAACGCAAGGTTGCAGAACTGCCGCCAGGAGCTGGAGACTCAGGCCGGAAAAACCATCACGGACGTGGCATTTTCGTGGGGCTTTTCGAGTTCGTCGCACTTCAGCCGCGTGTTCCGGGAATATTTCGGAATCGTTCCCTCTGCGATTCACAAAGCGCAGCACGGTGGTCTGTCCCCGGACTTTCCTTGCGAATAGAACTCCCGCTTGGGTGTGAACAGCCGATGTCCGCTTTGCACGCTTGCTGGCGCGTGCTCTTTCCCGAATCAAAACGCGGCCCGGCTCGACGCAAGAATTGCCGAGCCGGGCCGATCGTTTCGATGCGCGCTATTTGCGGGCTGCGCAGGCGTACATGTTGATTTCCATGCCCACCGGCAGTTCGACAATTTTAGGAGTCTTCCAGCTCATTCCATCCTCCCAATAAGTTTGACGCGAATTCCACGTCGAGGCGGAACCTAGGGCCACGCCCGACCTCGCGCAAGAGCGGAAGATCGAGCGTCGAACACTGCGGGCGACGCCTGACAGCCGATATTTCTCTCTTCGACAAATCGATTTCTCTCTTGGGCAAGGTCAAACTTGGGCAAGGTCAAACGGCCATTGGGGTCAAGCCGGCAGGCCGGCCTTGAGGAGGCCAGCCTCGTGGCGCCGGCGATCGACGTCGCGCTTGTGGTGCCGGGTAGCGAGATAGGTGGCCACCGGGAATTTCGGCTCGCGGTTCAGGATCTCCGCCGCATGCGCGGGCAGCCCGCGACCCGCGCTGCCCATGCGGGCGAACGTAGCGGCGAGGCGTGACAATCGTGCCGCCGGGGTTGCGCCCCCTGCGCTTCGATGTCTTGACAAGACACCCCGCTCGGATGGCTTGCCGGCGAATGGAGGGCGAGCGGGAAGCGGCTTCACCGCAATTCCGCGCTCCGATCACACGTCAACCCTCGAATTTGAACGAGACCTTGAGCTTGGCGCGATACGCTTCGACCTTGCCCTTCGCATCGAGTTGAAGGTCGAGCTGGACGACTTCGGCGACGCGAAGGTCACGCAGGGATTTTCCGGCCCTGTTGACGGCCGCCGTGGCCGCCTTTTCCCAGGATTCCTTGCTTGTGCCGACCAGCTCAACCACCTTGTAAACGCTATCGGTCATCACGCCCTCCCGTTGACATCGGGCAGGAGGTCCATTCTCCCGCCGCAGCACAAGCCTAGCATGGCAAAGCGAGCGCCGATAGGACGCGGCGCAACATGCCTGCGCTTGCCGGCTCGACCGGTCGAGGATCTGGTGCGGCGGGCGGGTTCGCTCTTATTGCCACTATGTGGGGTTGTTGGGGCTCCCCAGGATTTAGAGGAGCTGTCCACGCAAACGGTCACGACCATCGGATTCGTCATCGTCAACTCGGTGTCAGTAATTTAGCGTGCCGGTACTTGCCGTGGCTCGAGCCAACAACTCGACCTAGAGTGGGTCGATAGGAGGCAAACTATGCCTGAAACCGACAAGGTGTTCGCTGGTTCGATCCCGCAAAACTACGACCGTTATCTAGTCCCGTTGATATTCGAGAGCTTCGCCGAGGATATTGCCCAACGAGTGGCGGCGCTTTCGCCAACTACCGTTTTAGAAACCGCAGCTGGCAGCGGCGTGGTCACGCGAGCATTGACCCCAAGACTTTCGCCAAACGCTCGCTACGTCGTGACCGACCTAAACCAGCCGATGCTCGACTATGCCGCCACGCGCCAAGCCGTCGACAATCGCATCAGCTGGCGCAAAGCGGATGCACTGGCGCTGCCGTTCGAAGATGCTGCTTTCGATCTCGTTTGTTGTCAGTTCGGTGTGATGTTTTTCCCCGACCGCCAATCGGGCTACCAGGAGGCGAAGCGGGTCCTCAAGCCAGGAGGGTGTTTTCTTTTCAACGTATGGGATCGGATTGAGGAGAATGTGTTCGCGAACGATGTAACGATCGCCATGGCGGAAGTATTTCCGAGTGATCCACCACGCTTTTTGGCCCGCACGCCGCACGGCTATCACGACCTCGATCTGATCCATAGTGAGTTAGAGAAGGCAGGCTTTTCGAGCGTAACAATTGAGACCAGGGCCGATCAGAGCCGCGCATCTTCACCGCGCGTTCCTGCTGTTGCCTACTGTCAGGGAACACCTCTACGCAACGATATCGAAGCCAGAGACGCAGACAAGTTGGAGACCGCTACCAACTACGCCGCGTCCAAGATTGCGAACAGACACGGCAGCGGCGAGGTTGCTGCAAAAATTCAGGCGCACGTTATCGTGGCCGTGGCCTAGTACTTGATGAAAGTCTGGGCTTTCACGCGAGGCGTGGTTAGCTTGGAGGGCTGATGTCTCGGATTCGGACTCGTACACGGCAGCACATGGCATGTCAGTACGATCATTTCATCGGCTACTCACATCACTAACCCAACGCGGTTACCAGTGTCCGACCAGTCATGAAGGTCAGGATTGGAGAGCTCGCGGTCCATCCGTACCGCGCATCTACTGCAGGCGGCACGAATGCGGACTGACCATACTTTGAAACGCGTTTGTGCGGAGCTGGGATTCGATCCTTGATAGCGTCAGGCGATGATCAGTATTCGCAGGCCAACCATCCGGCTTTGTCGGAGAATTGGTCGGTGGCCACCAACTCTGTATGTACGTCATCGCACTTGGTGCATTCGAACGTGCGAAGGTCATACCCCAATGGACCGGGCGATATCCGAGCCAAGCTCATGCGAGTTTGGCATTGGGTGCAACGGAGCCGCTCGATTATCCATCCAGACATGTGGGAATGAGAATAATCAGGCATGTATTGCACCC
>JBDTKD010000172.1:0-6944 GCA_039935515.1 Bradyrhizobium sp. | reverse complement strand
TAAGGTAATATCGCACCATATTTATAAACCATTGTTTTTACGTCATTAATTAAACCCGGCCGGGATTGACGGGCGCGACGCTCTTATTTAGAAACCGAAGCAGTTCGGCGCGGTCCGCGTCCGATGTCCCCTTTCACGGATTTCCTCACATGAAAACATTTTCGGCAAAACCAGCCGAGGTGACGAAGAAGTGGGTGCTGATCGACGCCAAAGGTCTGGTGGTCGGCCGGCTCGCTTCCCTGGTCGCGATGCGCCTGCGCGGCAAACACTTGCCGACCTATACCCCGCATGTCGATTGCGGCGACCATGTCATCATCGTCAACGCGGAGCATGCGGTGCTCACCGGGCGCAAGCGTGACAACAAGATCTATTACAATCACACCGGCTTCATCGGTGGCATCAAGGAACGGACCGCCAGGTCGATCCTCGAGGGCCGCTTCCCCGAGCGCGTGGTCGAAAAGGCGATCGAACGCATGATTCCGCGCGGACCGCTAGGCCGGGTGCAACTCGGCAATCTGCGCGTCTATCCCGGCCCCGAGCATCCGCACGAAGCCCAGCAGCCCGAGATCCTCGACGTTGCCGCAATGAACCGCAAGAACATGAGGGCCGCGTAAGATGTCCGACACCATGCAGTCTCTCGACCAGTTGTCGCAGCTCAAGCCGGCCACGCCGGAAACGCCGAAATACGTCAGGAAGGTCGACAAGCACGGCCGCGCCTATGCCACCGGCAAGCGCAAGGACGCGGTCGCCCGGGTCTGGATCAAGCCGGGTGCCGGCAAGATCCTGGTCAACTCCCGCGAGGTCGAAACCTATTTCGCCCGTCCGGTGTTGCGGATGATGATTCAGCAGCCGCTGGTCGCAGCCGCCCGCGCCGGGCAGTATGACGTGATCTGCACGGTGGCCGGCGGCGGTCTGTCGGGCCAGGCCGGCGCCGTGCGTCACGGCATCTCGAAGGCGCTGACCTATTTCGAGCCGGATCTGCGCGCCATCCTGAAGAAGGGCGGCTTCCTCACCCGGGATTCGCGCGTGGTCGAGCGCAAGAAGTACGGCCGCGCCAAGGCGCGCAAATCGTTCCAGTTCTCGAAGCGCTAGCGGCTTCCGGTTCGCTCGAATCAGTGTTGCTTCTCCCGAGGCCTCGTGGTTCGAGACGGCGCTTCGCGCCTCCTCACCATGAGGGTCTGAGACCTCATCCTGAGGAGCATCGCAAAGCGATGCGTCTCGAAGGATGAAGCCATCCACGGCTTTTTTCTTGCTGGTGCCGCCCAAAGACGTGGATGTCCGGGACAAGCCTGGACAAGCCCGGGCATGACGAGCTTCGCGATACGCCAGCCTCTTGCGTTTGAGACGTCCGGAATTTGTCGACGAGTTGATGCAGTTTTTGTTGAAAACTTGCCGATGCGTGCAAACGGATTGCCAACGCGGCAATCGTAGCGTTGGCGCTGATGACAGCGCGTATTATCTTCGGCGGCGCGCCAAATACCTGCATCACCACAGCGCGGTGGCCTTATGTCACTTGACACCTCGACACTTTATCTCGTGGCCACCTTGGTTGCCGCGATGCTGGGCGCCATGCTGCTGTTTTTCGGCAGGCAGGAAAACATCCCCGCCTTGCGATGGTGGGGCACCGCCTATCTGCTCGGCGCGACGTCGGTCGCGCTCTGGACCCTCGGCAGCCCGATCCTCGGCGGGATGCTTTCGCTGGCGGTGAGTGCCGTCGGCTTCCTGGCCTGCGGCATGGTCTGGAACGCCTCGCGCGTGTTTCACGGCCGCCAGCCCAATCTGCCGGGGCTGGTTCTCGGCGCCATTGCCTGGGTGACCGCGATGATGACGCTGCCGCCGGCGGCGTCGGCACTGCGCCTGACCATCGGTGCGGCGATCGTCGCGGTCTATGCGGCGTTGACCGCCACCGAATTGTGGCGCGAGCGCCGCCGCACCATGCAACGGCGCTGGCCGACCGTCGCGGTGCCGGTGCTGCATGGCTTCGCCCTGATGCTGCCGATCCTGCTCGGTGACCTGCTGCACCCGCACGATCCGACGTTCGGCAGCAGCATCTGGGTGACGGCCTTCGCCATCGAACTCGTGCTCTACGCGGTCGGCACGGTGTTCGTGATCTTCATGCTGGTGTCGGAGCGCGCGGTGACCGCGCACAAGACCGCGGCGTCGATGGATCCGCTGACCGGCATGTTCAATCGCCGTGGTTTTGCCGAGGCGACGTCGCGGGTGATCGAACGCGAAGCCAATGCCGGGCGTCCGGTGACGGCTCTGATCTTCGACATCGATCATTTCAAGTCGATCAACGACCGCTTCGGCCATCCGGCGGGGGACGAGATCCTCAAGCTGTTCGCCACCGTCGTGGTCAATTCCTTGCGGATATCCGACCTGTCGGGCCGGATCGGCGGCGAGGAGTTTGCCGCCTTGCTGCCCTGTTCGCTGGAAGAAGGCGTGCTCGCCGCCGAGCGGGTGCGCGAGGCCTTTGCCGATTCCGGAATCGTGGTCGAGGAAGGCCCGGTCGATACCACCGTCAGCATCGGCGTGGCCGGCGGTCCGGCCGGCACCGAGCTCGAAGTGCTGCTGGCGGCGGCTGATACCGCGCTCTACCAGGCCAAGCGCGGCGGCCGCAACCGGGTCGAGGCCGCCGAAGAGCTGCCGCTGTCGCTGGAGAAGTGGCGGCGCAAGACCGCGGGCATTGCGGATCAGCGACGGCCGGGGGTTCCGAGCCTCGCCTAGACCATTCTCCGGCTGGGTCGAATCATGACCGCGCATCCGGGGGCCTCGTGGTTCGAGACGTGTGGCGGTGCCACGCTCCTCACCATGAGGGTCAAGACCTCATCTTGAGGAGCGCGATAACCCGCTGTTTACCATCTCTGCCTATCCTCATCGTCATGGACAGCAGTCGCAGCCAGAACGCCGACACCGCCTTGATGTCGCTCGAGGCCGACGCGGCATCGGCGCGCGGCGGATTTGCCTGCCTGTTTTCGAGCGCCGAGGAATACGAGACCGCGCTGATATCGGAACGGCGCGCGCAGGGCCGCTACGATCAGCAGCGCCGCCTCTGGCCGGTGGTGATGCTTATCGGCTGTTCGCTGCTGCTTGCCGGTTCGGTGCTGCTTCTGAGCTGACCGGTCGTCGACAGGGCACGACCAGGGCGCCGCGCGGCGCCTTTCTTTTTGCGATTGTGACGATGTCGGGTTAGAGACGGGGATTGTCCGTACAAGGTCACAAATCCCGATGATTACCGAAATCGCACAAATCGACGTCAAGCCCGGCTCCGAGAAGGACTTTGAAGCCGCGGTCGCGAGGGCGCGTCCGCTGTTCCTGCGTGCCAAAGGCGGCAAGGGGTTCGAACTGCATAAATCGATCGAGAAGCCGTCCCGCTACCGGCTGATCGCAGAGTGGGAAACGCTCGAAAACCACACCGTCGACTTCAGGGGCTCGGAAGATTTTGCGGCCTGGCGCGGACTGGTCGGATCGTATTTCGCCGCGCCGCCCGAGGTCGAGCACACCGAGACGGTGCTGACGTCAGGCTGAAGGCTCAAGGCGTCACCGCGACGGCTGCGGGATCATTGGCCTTGAAATAGTCGATCATGACCTTGGCGATCGCCATCAGCGGCAGCGCCAGCGCCAGCCCCCAGATGCCGAACACGACGCCGAGCAGGATCTGGAACGCAAACAGGGTGGCCGGCGGAATCTCAAGCGCCTGACGTTGAAGGATCGGCGTCAGAATGTAGCTTTCCAGCGCATGCACCCCGACGAACAGGATGAAGGCGCTTAGCGCGGCGACCCATCCGGAGGCGAAGCTTGCCAGCACCACGATCAGGCCGGCGACCAGCGCACCGACCGTCGGAATGAAGGCGAGCAGCCCAGCCTGGATGCCGAGAATGAATGCGCTCTGGATGCCGATCAGCGACAGCCCGATCCAGGTGACGAGGAACACCGCGGCCATGGTGAGCATCTGCGCGATCAACCAGCGCTCCAGCGTTTCGCCGATGCGGTCGACGATGACGGTGGCGCGAGCGCGATGCCGCGACGGCATCATGGACAGCAGCCCCTTGCGGTAGACGCTGGGCTGCGCGGCAAAGGTCAGTCCGAGGAACAGCACGATAAAGAAATTGCCGACGGCGCTGACGGTGCCGAGCAGAAGTTTCAAGGTCTGGCTGACGATGGCGCTGCCGCCGGAGGCGATCGCACTCGGGCTGGGAAGATTGTGGGCCGCCGCGCCAGGCGTCCCCGGGGTCTGGTCCGCCGAGCTGCCGGAGAGATTGCCGAGGCCGAAATAGCTGGTGTCGACCCCGTATTTCTCGAGCAAGGCCTCGACGTTGACGATCTGCGACTTGATGGTCTTGCTCAGCACGGTGGCCTGCTGCGCAATGGTGGAACCGCCGAGGAACACCACGCCCGCGAGCAGCCCGGCGAGCACCAGGCAGACAATGGCGAGCCGCAGCGCGTGCGGCAGCGCGACGGCGCGGCCGAGCATGACGGTGATGGCGTTGAGCGCGACGCCGAGCAGCATGCCGGCGAAGATCAAAAACAGCGTCGCGGCGAAATACCAGCTGAACAGGACCAGCACCGCAAATGCGACCACGCCGATGCCGCCGACCGCGATGGCCCATGCCAGATCGCCGCGCGCCCGAACACGATCACCCGCCGAAACTGCCACGCCGATTCCTTTTCAGGTCAATTCCGGCACACTGTTTCGTCAAATGCGCCGGGGATCAAGCCGGGTGGCGAGCCGGTTTGACGCAGGCGGGCCGGCCGTGCCAAGCGGGGATGCAACCGATCGCGGGACGGGCGAGGGGACCGGGATGAATTTCAAATGGTTCGGGCCGCTGGCGCTGCTGGCAGCACTGGTGATCGGCGATCAGATTCGCATCAACCGGCCCGGTCACAAATACCGCCTGACGGTGACGGTCGAAACGCCCGACGGCAGCAAGTCGGCCTCCGGCGTGCTGGCCGTCCATCCCGACCGAGGCTACAGCCGAGGCGGCCATACCCGCACCAAAGGCGACGCGATATTTGTCGATCTCGGCGGCGGCAAGAACCTGGTGGCGTTGCTGGCGCATCTCGATCCCGCGCTCGACCTCGACGGAATGAACTATCTGGCATTGCGCGCCTACAATGCGGCCCGCGGTTCGAGGGTGCCGTTCAGCGCGATGAGCGGCATGAGCGGTGCGGTGCCGGTGCAGGGGGCGCTCGTTCCGGTGCTGGTCAGCTTTGCCGACGTGAACGATCCGGCGACCGCGCGCAGGGTGATGCCGGATCATCCGGAAGCGGTGCTGGGGCCGGGCTTTCATCTCGGCCCGATCGCGGTCGAGGTGGTGCCGAATGGCCTCTGGCCGCTCGATTTCGGCGGTTGGCTCGGCGAGCCGGTGACGCGCGGCATCGTGGCGAGACTGCCGTGGTTGAAGGGATCGGACGATGCCGCGGCAACCGCGCTCAAGGCGGCGGGATTGCAGACCGGCGAGCCCATCGATGCGAAACAGGCCTTCACGCGGAATTAGCATCGCGGCTGCGCAAGGACAGCATATTGATCCGGAATCGCGACCCGGCATAGAATGTGCTTGCCCGGGATGTTGAAAGTGGAGCGATGAGACGGCCCGTCGTCGGTGTGATTGGAAACGCCTATCGCATCGAAAACCGATTTGCGACTCAGATGGTCGGCGAGCGGAATCTCCGCGCCGTCGCGGAAGTCGCAGGTGCGCTGCCGTTGATGTTTGCGGGCTCGCCCGACATCACCGATATCGGCGCGTTGCTGGATACCGTCGACGGCATCGTGCTGACCGGCGCCCGTGCCAATGTTCATCCGACGCGGTTCAAGACCGAGCCGCATGCGCGGCATGAACCCTACGATATCCATCGCGACGACGTCGCGCTGGCGCTATCGGAGGCCTGCGTCGCCCGCGGCATCCCGCTGTTCGGCATCTGCCGCGGCCTGCAGGAGATGAACGTCGCGTTCGGAGGCTCGCTGCATCCCGAAATCCGCGAGCTGCCGGGGCGGATCAACCACCGGATGCCACGGCTCGAGAACGGCGAAATCCACCCCGATCCCAAGGTCGTCTTTGCCGACCGGCACAATGTCAGCCTGGTTCCCGGCGGCGCCTTTGCGCGGCTGCTCGGCTGCGAGACCATCCGCGTCAATTCGCTGCACGGTCAGGGCATTCTCGAACTGGGCAAGCGCGTCATCATCGAGGGCGTGGCCGAGGACGGCACCATCGAGGCGATCCGGATCGCCGACGCGCCGGGCTTTGCGCTCGGGGTGCAGTGGCATGCGGAGTACGATCCGCAGCGCAACCCGATCAACCGCGCCCTGTTCAGGGCGTTCGGCGAGGCGCTGCTTGTGCAGCGGCGGGCGGGCTGACGCGCCAATGCCTCGGCGGACGCCGGCAATCCCGGCCGTCCGCTTCAGGCCGCCTTGTTCGCCTTCTCCACCTTGACGCCGCCGCCTTCCAGCAGCATCACCTTGTTGAGCAGCTTGACCAGCGCATAGACGGACTCGATCGCGGGCGCCGGCGTGCCGGTCAGCTTGGCCATTTCGAGAATGGAGCCGATCAGCGCCTCGGTTTCCAGCGAGCGGCCGGCTTCCACATCCTGCAGCATCGAGGTCTTGTGGGCGCCGACCGCTTCCGCGCCGGCGATGCGCTTGTCGATGCTGACGCGGAACGTGACGCCGAGCTTCTGCGCGATGTCCTGGGCTTCCTTCATCATGGTCGCCGCCAGTTCGCGGGTCTCGGCGAATTGGCAGATGTCCACCAGCGTCGCATGGGTGAGCGCCGAGATCGGGTTGAAGGAAAGATTGCCCCACGCCTTGAGCCAGATTTCGGAGCGGATATCGGGCAATACCAGCGATTTCAACCCGGCCTTGACGAAGACGTCGTGCAATTCGCGGACGCGCTCGGTCTCCTTGCCGTCAAGTTCGCCGATCGGGAACCGATCGCCCTCGACATGAT
>JBDTKD010000171.1:0-5965 GCA_039935515.1 Bradyrhizobium sp. | reverse complement strand
CTGCACAGCTCACTAAAGTTTAACGTTGATCCCCCTTTCGGGAAGCGCCACGCCAGTCTAGACTTTGTCAGATTTAAGGCGCCGATACAAAGCTTGGAAGGTTTATGAAAAAACCGCCCCGAGATCCCGACGTCGCCGATGCTGCACCAACGGATGCCGTGCTCACAGTCTACGACGAAGAGCATATCGTTACATATTTGCGCATGCTTGATGCGGACAAGGAGGGGGCGGACTGGCGCGAGGTGGCGCAAATCGTGCTCCACATCAATCCAGAGCTTGAGCACGATCGTGCAAAACGAGCATTCGATACTCATCTGATCCGCGCAAAATGGATGACAGAGCACGGCTATCGACATTTGCTACGCGGCGGAGCGTCAAACCCCAATCTTTAGCGGTTTCGCAGAAGAATTTTCTCCTGTCGTCAAAATTATATTTGCTGCATCACGCGATGCGCGATTTGGGACTTCCTGCAACCGTTGCTCTCCTGACTATGGCGCTGCAATTCGTAGTGATGGGGACGCGTGCATGTCGAAGTTCAACTGGAGATCGTTAGACGACAGCGACTACGACCATGTCGAAGAAGCAGAGTTGACCGGAATTGCGTGGGAATGCCTTCGCCGTAATGCCTCCTTTCAACGAGATCAGTCGAACCGACCCGCAGGCCCAAGTGTAAGCGACGGATTCCGTCAGCATTGGGGGTTGGTTTTTCGCAGCTGATCCCGATCGATCCTTCCTTGAACAGACCGTTTTCTGGGCGCCGGAGGTTCTGCCGACGGTGATCCCGGTGCGGCCTGCGAAACTTGTGACGGCACACTCCCACGTCAGCCTGAATCTCGGCGACTTGAATGAGGGGCAGTTGCGGCAAGGCCCCGACGGTTGGCATGCCGTGTTGTATCTGCATGATGTAGAGCACCGCATTTGGTTGAAAGAAGCGCCGATCGTCGCCGCTGCCTACACTGTTGAACTTCCGTTCGACCGCGACTTCGAATTCAGGGCGGATGCAGGCAGACGTTTGTGGCGAGGGCTTATTGGTCGGCCACAGGGAACCCCGCTGCACGCGCTTTCGGCGCTTCGTCGGCGGCGAGTAGCGCTTGCGTTGCGCGCGTCGGATGCACGGACGGACGGCGCCACCTATCGCGAAATCGCCGAAGTTCTACTGCCCGCTCACCGCATTCCCGAGCGGGAGTGGGGAACGCACGAGGTGCGAAATCAGATTATCCGCCTGGTCAAGACTGGCTTCGCTTTGGTGCAGGGTGGTTACCGCGCCTTGCTCAGACCACGCTTCCGAAAAAAGTAGGCCGCCCGTGGGGGGTGCCGAAAATACACCCCCCAATCTTCGGCATCCCCCTTCGAGGCTCTCTTCCGCCATGGTGTCCGTCGACGCGCCGATGATTTCGCCGGCGTACCAGACGACCACGGAGCCCCTCATATGCCTGATCCGAACGCCGGCCTGCCGCCACGATACTTGCGGACTACTGAGGCTGCCCGATTCCTCGGCCTTTCACCTCGCACTATGGAAAAACACCGCATCTACGGCACCGGCCCCGCCTATCGCAAAATCGGCGCCCGCGTCGTTTACGCGGTTGCAGATCTCAACGCATGGGCCGATCTCGGCACCAGAACCTCAACCAGCGACCCCGGCATTGGCACAGTGCTGCCGGCAAAGCGGCACGCTCCCATTCCCTATGCAGGAAAAGAGAGGCGCTGATCATGAAGACATACCCTCACACTCCCGACGGCCATTCAACTAACGAGGTCGGCGCGAGCGACCTCACGACGGTTGAGCTCTTGTGGCTCGAAAAGCGCATCGAGAACCGCGTTCGGTTTGGTCGGCCGGTTTCAGAAAAGGTTCTGGACCGTAATCGGCGCGTCCTGTCGTTCGCTCCCGGCAGCATTTTTGCGTTCGTGCGTTGGACGTCCAACGACTTTGGGACCGTCCTGTCTCGCGTCGATATCTTGCGCGCAGCGACACCTGGAAAGCCCTATTCGACCGCCCCCTGGATCACGCCGGGCGGTGAAAGTCTGTTGCGCCTATCCGGCTGGCCGAAGGTCGAACGTATCCTGCAATTGATCGATGTCGTCGAGGCGATCCGCATCGATCCGTCCGACGTAGCACCCGACTATTGGCACCACGTTCATAACCGATTGTCGGTCAACGAAACACCTCGGCCATACACACGATCCCGTCACCAGGCCTGGCTTCATCGCCGGAGGGTGACGTTATGAGCGCTCGGTGTGCTGCATTTCTCACGGCGTTTGTTGCGACAGGTCTTCTCCTCTCGACTTTTGGAGGGGCGACACCGCACTACATATGGAACGCATCAGACAGCGTTCCGATCGGCCTTTATCACGTTCAGCCTGCGACACGATTGACCGTCACCGAACTCGTCGCCGTGCAGCCTCCTGATCTGCTCGCTGCTTTTCTCGATCTCAATGGCTACCTGCCGATCGGCGTCCCCATGCTCAAGCGCGTGTTGGCACTGCCTGGCCAAACGGTCTGCAGGAATGGCTTAACGATCACCGTGGACAGCATCGATGTCGGCGAGGCCCGCGAACGCGACGGAGGAGGCCGTCCACTTCCAGTCTGGCACGGATGCCGCGTCATTGCTGATGGCGATGTCTTTGTCATGAACTGGCAGTCCGCAGACTCGCTCGACAGTCGGTACTTTGGACCGCTACCTGCATCCGCAGTGATCGGCAAAGCGGTACCCGTGTGGGCCAGCGAGGAGTGATCATGCACGACGCTCTCGCTCCTTCACCTGGGTGCGGCCTCTCAGAATCGTACCTGATCTTTCCTTCCCGGCCGACCCCAGAAGTCTGTAAGCATTCTTGCAGCCCGCAACGAGAGAGCTGTACACATGCGGCTTCGGACCCGATTGCATGGCTCCGTTCGCTCCGAACAATCGCGCGCATCATCGTGGCCATCGCGCCGCTCATGTGTCAGATCCCCGGTCCGACGCTCTTAGAATCGAGCGCGCGCGCACAAACTGCCGGCCGTTCTGAAGCGGTCGATCGGTTCGCTAAATTCATCGAGGAGGCGTCCGGTCGCTTCGCCGTCCCAGCGCGCTGGATCCGTGCTGTGATGCAGGTGGAGAGTGGCGGGGACGAGCATGCGACCTCGTCTCGGGGCGCCATGGGATTGATGCAGCTCATGCCTGGCACCTGGGTCGAACTCAGCGTTCGCTACGGTCTCGGCGTCGACCCATTTGACGCTCACGACAACATCTTCGCGGGTGCCGCGTACCTCAAAGTCATGCACGATCGATTCGGGTCGGCAGGTTTCCTCGCGGCCTATCACGCGGGTCCGACGCGATATGAACAGCACCTCACGACAGGCCAACCGCTTCCACTGGAAACTACGGCGTACGTTGCGGCTGTCACGCCATTGCTCGCTGACGGTCAGGGCGAACGCACGGCAGTGCCCATCAGACGTGCAGTTCCTTGGCGGGAAGCCCCGCTGTTTGTTGAGCGTTCCGAAGCGCGGTGACCGTGGCTTGCTCCGCATTCGCAATGCCGAAACGTTGCACCGAAACGGCTTTCCGCTGACCTGTTTGTGCGTCAATCATCTGAGGAGTTATCGCGATGACTAACAGTGCATCTTGTCGTATGCCGCTGCGCGTTCTTGGAAGCGTGCAGCTCGGGGATTGGGCGCGGGAGACGAGCAACCGAGGAGGGCAGGATAAAAGCCGCAGGGTGCGGCCGGTCGGTCGGTTGGAAGATGGAAGCAATTTCAACCATGCCCCGAACATTGCGAACATTCAGCGCACCTTGCCATTCTTGATAGCACGCTGCCCTCTTTCAGTTTTCGACACCTTGTGGCGGGCAAAATGAGCCGCAACGATGATTTCCGCGTCCGCCCTGGCAGAATCCGCTCGACGCGCGGACCCCGAACAAAGCCCTTCCTGGCGCAGGCGCTTCAGGCCGCGCAGAAGGCGGGCGGCCTTTCGCGAGGCGCCGGTAGTCGTGCCAGCAGGTTCGGGCGCGGCCGCGCTGCGAGCCTTGCCGCTTCGCGCATGCTGCAAGCCCGCGGCCGGGGCGCCATGGTCAAGGCACGCGTGGTTCGACAGATGCGATCGCCGGGAGCGCTACGAGCCCATATCGGGTATCTGAAGCGCGATGGCGTCACCCGCGATGGATCGCCCGGGAAACTGTTCGATGCCGCCGGAGACGAGGCGGACGGCCGGGACTTTGCCGAGCGATGCGAGGATGACCGCCATCATTTCCGGTTCATCGTCTCGCCGGACGACGCCGCCGAGCTATCGAGCTTGCGCAGCTTTACCCGGGAGCTGATGGAGCAAGCCTCGCGCGACCTCGGTACACGGCTTGACTGGGTCGCCGTCGACCACTGGAATACTGAGCACCCCCATGTTCATATCCTGGTGCGGGGCCGCGCTGACGACGGGGCGGACCTCGTCATCAGCCGCGATTACATCGCAAGCGGCTTGCGCGCCCGTGCCGGCGACCTCGTCACCCGCGAGCTTGGTCCGCGATCGGAGTTGGAGGTCCGTCGTGGTCTCGAAGCGGAGGTGACAGCAGAACGCTGGACAAAGCTCGATTCCGCGCTCGCCCGGGAAGCGGGAAGGGCGGAAGGGGTGGTTGATCTCCGGCCTGACCATGACGCCGCGGGTGACCCGCTGCGGGAGTTGCGGATGCGTCGGATGCGGACGCTTGAGCGGCTGGGCTTAGCCGATCCCGCCGGGCCAGCGCGCTGGGTTCTGGTCACAGATACGGAACAGCGCTTGCGTGCGCTGGGAGAGCGCGGCGATATCATCAAACGGCTGCATAGTACGCTCAGTCGGATGCGGAAAGGCCGCTATTGCCGCATCATACAACTCCACGGCATCCGGACGATAGGCGTTGACCGACAGATCTCCTTATTTGTCGCACGAGACTGTTGGACCGGCAGGGCGATTTGCGGATTGGCTGCGTCGACATGATGAAGATCGATGAGCCAGTCGATTTGGTCGTAAGCTATCCCAGCTTGATCCATATCGCCGGCCTGGGCCCTGCAATCGCGAAGATGTTTGGGGGACACTCCGACCAGGCGGGACTCTGCTCATTGCAAACCTAACGAGCTTTAATATCGTCGGTATGTCTAACGGCTGGAGCCGCGACAATAACGGCGTTCTGCGCTAAAAATCCTTATGGCAGGACGGATCAGCCGACTGCAACGACGGCGGCTATGCAGTTTTGACGCCCGCATGCACGTCGAGGCGGGTTGGGTTGACTGCGCCGAGGATCGTCTTTGCACGCGCGATTTCTGCCGCCGGGCCATGTGCCATCACCAGAAAGCTATCGGTTTTCAACGCGGTTTCGTATTGGATCACACTGTCCTTTGGCACACCAATGCTATAGAGCGCCGCGCCGAGCGCACTCAGCCCGCCGACGATGACGGCATTCTCGATGCCAGCAATCAGGATTGTGGCGAGATATCCAAGCACGACAATATGCCCGACGACGGGAACGGCCATGAACAGCCCACCAAAGAACAAGCCCCAAAGGCCACCCCAGAACGCACCGCGCGTGCCCCAGAACTTGATTCGGTCCCCGATGTTATAGAATCCGACGACCTTTTCGTCGGTGTGATAGCCTTTGCCGACAACACTGAGGTTCTTCTTTTCGAAGCCCGCGGCGATCAGCTTCTTAATGGCCGTTTCAGCCGCGGAGTGTTCGGCGAAAACGGCAATAACAGTATCATTTTTTTCCATTTAATCTTCCTTCAGGACGGCATTTTAGCAAGCGTATGTAGCCACCATGCTTGGGTAGGCCTAAGCCAACACGACGCGACCATAGCCTGGATCGGGCTCGCGAAGTAGGCTCGGAAACTACTTAGCATCGTCGCCATCTAGAAAAGAGCATCTTCAATGGTGACTAGCGGCATGGCAGCTCCCGAACACGTCATGCTCTCTGAAATGAGCCAGTCGACGCGCGACCGCGATCTCGGCCTCGCGGAGCCACGCCACCA
>JBDTKD010000170.1:0-6678 GCA_039935515.1 Bradyrhizobium sp. | reverse complement strand
CATGCAGCCGGTGACGATCACCCTGCCATTCTCGTCCATGGCCTCGCCGATGGCGCCGAGCGATTCCTGCTTGGCGCTGTCGAGAAAGCCGCAGGTGTTGACAATCACAAGATCGGCGCCGTCGTGCTTGCGCGCGAGTTCATAGCCTTCCGCGCGCAGCCGGGTGATGATGCGTTCGGAATCCACCAGCGCCTTGGGGCAGCCCAGCGAAACAAAACTGACTTTTGGCGCGGCGGCCTGCTGCATGTCCGAACTGCCTGATTGATCGGCAGGAGCTAGTCCCAATTACTCATAATTACAAGGCTTTGAGCCGGTCTGCGGCGTGCTAAGGAGATGGGCCGGAATGCGAGTGATCGATGGCCGCCGAATCGTCTCCCAAGATCGTCATTGTGGACGAAAGCCCGATCCGAGCCGCGATCCTCGAGGAGGGACTGCGGGAGGCCGGCTTTACCGGCGTCGTCCATATCAGCGAAATGCAAAGCCTGTTGACGCGGATCTACGCGCTCGACCCCGACATCATCCTGATCGATCTGGAAAATCCCAGCCGCGACGTGCTGGAACAAATGTTCCAGGTGAGCCGCGCGGTACGCCGGCCGATCGCGATGTTCGTCGACCAGAGCGACGCGGCGTCGATCCAGGCTTCGGTCGATGCCGGCGTCTCCGCCTATATCGTCGACGGTCTGAAGAAAGAACGCGTCAAGCCGATCCTCGACCTCTGCGTGTCACGCTTCAACGCCTTTGCCAAGCTGCAGGATGAACTGGCGCGCGCCAAATCCGCGCTCGAAGACCGCAAGGTGATCGACCGTGCCAAGGGAATCCTGATGAAGCGGAAGGGACTGACGGAAGAGGAAGCCTATGTGCTGCTGCGATCGACGGCGATGCGCGAGAAAAAGAAGATCGGTGAGATCGCCCAATCGATCCTGACCGCGTCGGAACTGTTGAAATGAGCACGCCGCTCCACATCGGCCTCATTCCGCTGGTCGATGCCGCCGCCGTGATTGTCGCCGTCGACAAGGGATTTGCCGCCGCCGAAGGGCTCGATGTCACCCTGATCGGAAACCCCTGAGCCCAAAAATTAGGCACATCGGATGGAGGCCTATTTTTTAATCTCTTGCTGCCTATCCGGGCATGCACGGGGTGCAGTTTGCGGTCCCCGGAATTAGATCAAGCCATTGAATAAAAACATATTTTAACAAATTGCTGCAGTGGCACACGATTTGAATAGACAAGGGCGTCAGCCGTCACAGCAGTCTGCTGGCCCATCCCCGCGCGATGGATTTCCGCAGCAACGAAGCTGATCGGATCGCTCCGAAACTTCCGATACGGCGCTGCCATTCGAACTGTTTCCCAAGCGATCTGCCGCCCTTTTTCGTCGTGCCATGCCTGCGCATGGCAAGTGGAGCCTCGTTATGGATTACGCCAAACCTGCCGACGTCGTTGCCTCGACAGCGCCGCTCGCCGCGCAAGTTCCTGCCGAATAAAGCCGACGCTCCAGCATCATGAAACTTGAAACCACGTCAGCCGATTTCAGCGAGGAGCAGAAGCGTTATCTGGAAGGCTTCATGTCGGGCCTCCAGGTCGCGCGCGTCAGCCGTGGCGTCGGGCTTGCCGCCGGGCCGGGAGCGCCGGCCGCCGCAGCCGATCCCGAACCGGTCGGTCCTGACGCCGCCGGGCTGAAGGCCCAGGACAAGGTTGTTCGCGACGGCAAGAAGCTGTCCGATCCCGAGAAGTTCAAGCGCGAGCAGCATCCGTTCGACGCCTACGCGCGCCTCAAGGAGCAGGCGCGCAACAACATGCCGCCGCCGCCGGCGGACAATTTCCGCTGGCGCTATTACGGCCTGTTTTACGTCGCGCCGGCGCAGGATTCCTTCATGTGCCGCCTGCGCATCCCGAACGGCGTTCTCAAGCACTGGCAGTTCTCCGCGGTTGCCGATCTCGCGGAACGCTGCGGCGGCGGCTATTCGCATGTCACCACCCGCGCCAATCTCCAGATCAGGGAGATCGCGCCTAAAAACACGCTGACACTGATCGAGGGCATTCAGGACGTCGGATTATGTTCGCGTGGCGCCGGGGCCGACAACATCCGCAATGTCACGGGCACACCGACCGCCGGCATCGATCCGCAGGAACTGATCGACACCCGCCCACACGCCCGCGATTGGCACTATCACATTCTCAACGATCGCTCGCTGACCGGCTTGCCGCGCAAGTTCAACGTCGCGTTCGACGGCGCTGGCAAGATCGCGGTGCTTGAAGACACCAATGATATCGCGTTCGCCGCTGTCGAGGTGAAGGACGGTTTCGGCGCCGAGCCGGGCATCTGGTTTCGGCTGGGAATCGGCGGCATTACCGGCCACAGGGATTTCGCCAAAGACACCGGCATCATCGTCAAGCCGGAAGACGCGACCAAGGTCGCGGACGCCATCGTGCGCGTCTTCATCGAGACCGGCGATCGCACCAACCGACTGAAGGCGCGGATGAAATACGTGATCGACGGCATGGGCATCGACAAGTTCCTGCTCGCCGTCGAAGCCAAATACGGCAAGGCCTTCACCCGCGTGCCGCCGCAAGCCTTGGCGCCGCGGCCGGCGTTCGACCGGATGGCGCATATTGGCGCGCACGCGCAGAAACAAGCCGGCCTGAACTGGATCGGGGTCGTCTTGCCGATGGGCAAGCTGACCTGCGATCAGATGCGTGGCCTTGCCAAAATCGCGGGCGATCTCGGCGATGGCGACATCCGCCTGACCGTCTGGCAGAACCTGCTGATCTCGGGCGTTGCCGACGACAGGCTGGCGCTGGTCTCGGCGGCCATCGACGCCATCGGCCTTGCGGTGACGGCATCGCACCTCCGCGCGGGACTGATCGCCTGCACCGGTAACGCCGGCTGCAAATTCGCGGCCTCCGACACCAAGCGCCACGCCGCCGAGATCGGCGACTGGTGCGACGCTCGCGTGCCGATCGCGACGCCGCTCAACATCCATCTCACCGGCTGCCATCATTCCTGCGCCCAGCATTACATCAGCGACATCGGTCTGCTCGCCGCCAAGGTCCCCTCGGGCAATGAGGACGACACAGTGGAGGGTTATCATCTCTATGCCGGCGGCGGTTTCGGGCCGGATGCCGAAATCGGGCGCGAGGTCTATCGCGACCTCAAGGCGGAGGATGCGCCGAAGACCGTGGAAAAGCTGCTCAAGGCCTACCTCGCCAACCGTGCCTCGGCCGACGAGACGTTCCTGACCTTTTCACGCCGGCATGACAGCGAAAGCTTGAAGAAAATGGCGGACGCGGAGAGCGGCACATGAACCAGATCACCAGGCCGCCGCGGCTCGAAGTCATTCCAGAAAGTGCGCCGTTCTCGGAAGGCCAGCGCTCCTGGCTCAACGGTTTCCTGGTCGGGCTGCTGCAGCTCGACGGTTCGGTACCGCTGTCGCCGGAGCAGGGCGCGGCCGTGTTGCAGGGCGTGGCCGGCGATGGCGATGACGGCGAAGCGCCCTGGCATGACCAGACCATGCCGATTGCCGAACGCATGAAGCTCGCCGAGGGGCGTCCGCTGCGCCGACGCATGATGGCGGCGATGGCGCAGCAGGACTGCGGCCAGTGCGGCTACAACTGCAACGACTATTCCGATGCGATCGCGGCGAACAGCGAGGCGCGGCTGAACCTGTGCGTCCCCGGCGGCAAGGAGACCGCACGGATGCTGAAGGCGCTGCATGAGGAATTGGAAAAGGCGCCGGCGACCGCGGCCCCCGCCGCGGCGCAGCCCGCGGCGGTCGCGGCGGAGCTGGGACGTTCGCGCGACAATCCGGTATCGGCCACGTTCGTTTCGCGCCGTCTGCTCAACAAGACAGGGTCGGAGAAGCAGACCTGGCACATCGAATTCGATCTCAGCGGTTGCGGCCTCGACTATGTCGTCGGCGATTCCTTCGGCATCTTCGCCCGCAACGAGGTCGGCCATGTCGACCAGATCATCGCGCTTCTGGGCGCATCGCACACCACCGAAGTCAATGGCAAGACGCTCCGCGACGTCTTGATCGACGATGTGTCGCTGTCGCCGGCGCCGGACAAATTGTTCGAGCTGCTCTCGTTTATTACCGGCGGCGCGCTTCGCGAGAAAGCCCGCGCGCTCGCCCAGGGTGACGATCCGGACGGCGATGCCGCAACCCTCGACGTGATGGCGGCGTTGCAGAAATTTTCCGGCGTTCGGCCGCATCCCGAAGCCTTTGTCGAGGCGCTGGAGCCGCTGCAGCCTCGGCTCTATTCGATCTCGTCGTCGCACAACGCAACGCCCGGCAAGCTGTCGCTGACGGTCGATTGCGTGCGCTATCTGATCGGCAAGCGCAAGCGCTTCGGGCTCGCGTCGACGTTCCTTGCCGAACGCATCAATCCCGGCGACGAGGTCAAGGTCTACGTGCAGAAAGCCCACGGTTTTGCGCTGCCGCAAGACCCGAAAACGCCGATCATCATGATCGGACCGGGCACCGGCATCGCTCCGTTCCGTGCCTTCCTGCTCGACCGCCGCGCCACCGGCGCCGGCGGCAAGAACTGGCTGTTCTTCGGCCATCAGCGCAGCGACTGCGACTTCTTCTATTCCGACGAACTCAACGCGATGAAGACGGCGGGCTTGCTGACACGGCTGTCGCTGGCGTGGTCGCGCGACGGCGACAAGAAATTCTATGTGCAGGACCGCATGCGCGAGGTCGGCCGCGAAGTATGGACGTGGCTGGCCGAAGGCGCCAATGTCTATGTCTGCGGCGACGCCAAACGGATGGCGAAGGATGTCGAACGCGCATTGGTCGACATCGTTGCGCAGTTCGGTGCGCGCTCGACCGACGAGGCGGTGAGCTTTGTCGGGGAGCTGAAGAAGAAGGGCCGGTTCCAGCAGGACGTCTACTAGAGCCAGGCCGGGTATAGCGTCGACCGCGCCTGATGCTTAATCGGGGTGAGCACCTTCCTTCGCGTTTTCCAGTATCTTTCCGGTTTGCGCGTCCACGCCGACTTCTTGTGTCACCTTGCCGCGCTTGATGTCGAACGAGAAGCGCAGGCCGCTGCCGCCCTTTTCTTTCTCCAACTCTTCATCGGTGATCTGACCGGGAAACGCCTTCAGAGCCGATGCGCGAGCTTCGGTAATGCTGATCTGTGCTTGCTTGGCCAACTCCTGGCCGGTGTAAGCCAATGCCGGAAGCGTTCCCACGATCAGCGCCATAGCGGCACCGCCGGCGATACGGAGCTTCGTCATATTCATTGCCGTCTCCATTTTAGTCGGCGCGGAAGTTCGCGCCTGCTCAGAGTTACGACGATCGCAATTACCGCGGCATGGGCGCCAGGTGAAACATCGGTAATCAAATGCCAGTGAGTCCCTCGACGCGGACATCCGCTCTCATTCTGAGACGCTGTTGAGGGACATCGTCTCGCTTACCCCCGAAAGGTTGCAAGGAACCCTGCGGGTAGCCCGTTGTTGCCATCTCGGGAGGTGCCAGTCGCCATCGTCTGCGAATAACGGCATGCTTCATTCCGTGATGATCGAGTTGGTTTATGAAGGAAGATGCTATGGATAGCGTTGCCAGGAGAACTTTGAGCAAGGTACCGGCGGTGACGCTGGGTTTCTGGGTCATCAAGATTGCCGCGACCACGTTGGGCGAAACAGCCGGCGACGCCGTGAGTATGTCGATGCACCTGGGTTATGCGATCGGGAGTGCCATTTTTATCGCCATATTTGTGGTCGCGGTCGGAGCCCAGATCGCGGCAAAATCATTCCACCCGTTTCTTTACTGGGCGGTCATTGTTGCAACGACCACGGCGGGCACGACCATGGCGGATTTTGCGGATCGATCTCTCGGCATCGGCTATGCCGGTGGGGCGTCGATCTTGTTTGTTCTAGTGATGGCCGCTCTCGGCTTGTGGTATTGGGTCGCCGGCTCGATTTCGGTCGATAGCATCACGACGCCCAAGGTCGAAAGTTTTTATTGGGGAGCAATTTTGTTTTCCCAGACCCTGGGCACTGCCCTCGGCGATTGGATGGCGGACACGACCGGGCTCGGTTATGAGGGCGGTGCGCTTGTATTCGGGGCAGGCTTGATCCTGATCGCGGCCGCCTATTTCTATACAAATGTATCGCATACCCTGCTGTTCTGGAGCGCGTTCATCCTCACCAGACCATTGGGTGCCACCGTGGGTGACTTACTCGACAAGCCACTTAGGAGCGGCGGCCTCGCATTCAGCCGATTTACTGCCTCGGCAATTCTCGCGGCGTTCATCGTAGGCTGCATCTTGTTGCTCCCGCAAAAAGCTGGAAAGCATCCAGGAGAGAGCCCGGCTGCGCCAAAAGCTTGATACCGTTCCAGATCCGTATTCCTGTGGTCGCTGACGGCTGTATTGGCGAAGGTCTGAACGAATAAAATTCTCATGCCATCCGAACGCAGGGAATATCCTTCTGCGATCGGACTCGATCAGAGTAATTGCATCGCTATTTCCGCACCCGCCTTGCGCCGCGCCGCGAACCATATTCCACTGCGTGCGATGCTGCGTTGGAGATCGACCATGCGCGAACTATCGGCGGAGGCTCGGCTGCATCTTTATGCGCGTTCCCTGTCGGGGCGAACCGTCAGGGGATTTCATGTCGCGGCGCTCTATGGCGCCTTCGCGGTCATTGCGGCCGTGGTATTTGGCACGCTTTCCGTT
>JBDTKD010000169.1:0-7953 GCA_039935515.1 Bradyrhizobium sp. | reverse complement strand
TAACCCAATTTGGGGCCTATAGGCCAATCGATCACAGATGCACAGCAATCCGCTCGCGGCGGCGCGACAGCCATCGCGGAACTGGGTCGACGTCCAACGGCCTCGTGGTTCGAGACGCGTGGCACTGCCACGCTCCTCACCATGAGGGTCCAGCACCTCATCCAAGGAAGAAGACCTCATCCTGAGGAGCGCGCTTGCGCGCGTCTCGAAGGATGACGCGGCGGTGCTAGTGCAGGGTTTCGGCGACGTTATGTCTCAGCCGTTCGATCTCGTCCTTAACCATCAATTTCCGGCGCTTCAACTCGACAATTTGCAGGTCGTCTGTGGAAAGGTGCACCAGAGCCTCATGCAGTTCGTTTTCGAGAATCTTGTGTTTCCGTTCTAGTTCAACAAGATGCGCCTGCATCGCCATTCGAAACCTCCTCGGTGGCATTAAACCCCAGATTCGATCCGCAGCCACAAGTCTACACCAGCCACCGAATCTGTCGATGGGTATCGAAAACCTGCCCCTCATATTTCGGCGTCCTACGTAACGAATTGTGAGTATGGAACCGGCCGGTAACCCGGTCCGAAATAGCTACCCGGGCCGCCCCCTTGCCGGCTTGCGGAGCGGACCGGCAAGCGCAATATTCCTCGCGGAAGTTTCGCAATCTTTCGGAATCTCGTCGCGCTTTTCAGTTTAACATACGCCATGACCGACCAGGACGAGCGCGAACTCGAAGCCGAGCTCGCACGGCTGCAGCAGGAGCACCGTGATCTCGACGCCGCGATCGATGCGCTGCATCAATCGCCGGCACCGGATTTGCTGCGGCTGCAGCGGCTGAAAAAGCGCAAGTTGCAGCTTCGCGATCGCATCGCCTTCATCGAAGACCAGATTACGCCGGATATCATCGCATAGGCAGGTCCTCGCACGGCGGGTGACCGTCAGCCAGCGCCGAACACACTTTGAACCCGCCGCACGAAACGAAAACCGATCATGGTCGCATTTCGAGCGCACGGCGGCAAAGGCCTCCGGGCGCGCGGGCTTGTGGCGGATCGCGGAAAGCGAGTGAACGAAGGCGCCCCGCAACAGCCAAGGGCCTTGACACCGTCAGAACAAAAGAAGAACATGACCTTATCTGCCGCCACCAGGGGAATCTTGTCATGTCCGAATCCACTCGCCTGCCTGACATCAACCATTATGAGCGGGCCTGCGACCAGGCGATCGCGATGTGTGACGGAAACCTGCGCAGCACGATCAAGATCCTGATCATGGCCAACGAATATCTGGAAGGGGAGCTGCAGGAACTGCAGGCGGCGGCCTCACAGGCACGAGCGGGCGAACCCCGGAGCGATGCCGCCTGATCGATCGAACGGGAGCGCGCGGCCATGGCTGATGTCACCTATTATGTCGCAATGCCGTTCCTTCAGGACGATACCGGTTCGCCGGTCGCAGGCGCGGCGGAGGAATGCCAGAGTTCATCCGGCGCGTTGCGGCGCGCCGAGATCCTGTCAAGAACCGCCGGCAGCATCGGCGCGATTGCCTTCAGCCGCACCGGCGACCCGTCGATCGGCGAATTCAGCGACGCGCAATTGCTGCGAAAGTTCGGCCAGGTGCCGGACGACCTCAGCGGACTGTGAGAGATCAGGGCATCGCGGGCGATCCGGGATAGTAGACCCGGTTCGTCTCAGGTCTCAGGTCTCAGGTCTCATGCTCAGGTCTCATGCCGCCGTTGCGCCTTGCGCACATACATCGCGCGGTCGGCTTGCTCCAGCGCCCGACCGGCTTGCGCGTGAGGGCCAAGAATCGCAACGCCGGCGGAGGCGCCGGCCTTCACGATGCGGCCCCGAAACACGAAGCTGAGCTGATCGACCGCCTGTTCCAGCGACGCTGCCTTGGCGTGAGCGTCGGTCTCGCTGAGATTCCACAGCAGCAGTGCGAATTCGTCGCCGCCGAGCCGCCCAATCGCGTCCGACGTCCGCACGTGACGCAACAGCGCCGCCACGACGGCCTTCAGCACCCGATCGCCAGCGGCATGGCCGAAGGCATCATTAATCGGCTTCAGGCGATCGACGTCGAGCAGGATCAGCGCGCCACTGGCTTGGTAGCGATTGATATAGGCGATCGAGCGATTGAGCTCGCGCTCAAAACCGCGCCGGTTGGGAATCTCCAGCAGAAAGTCGATGTCCGCGGCGGCCTCCAGTTCATTGATTCGGGCCTGCGCCAGCGCCAATTGGGCCCGCAGCCGCCGTATCGCCGGCTTGGCGGGATCGGCCGCGGCCGCCGGCCGGACCGGAGGAGCCGGAGACTTCGCTCGCCTCTCGCGCGGCGGCGCGGCCTTGCCCACGGCGCGGCCGCTTTTGTGGCGTTTTGCCGTCGGCGCAGCCGTCACCCTGGTTTTCTTCTTCATCGGCACCTGACAGGGGCTTGCCCGGATTCACCAAGACAGGATAGTCCATTCCGGACCCCTTGCCACCGCCTTGCCGAACCCCAGGTCGATCCTATAATCCGGCCTATGTTTTTGGATTCTCGAAAAGAATTGAGCGCATGACCGTCCCGATCGCCATCATCATGGGAAGCCAGTCGGACTGGCAGACCATGCGCCATGCCGCCGAAACCCTGACCGCGCTCGGGGTTGGCTGCGAAAAGCACATCGTGTCCGCGCATCGCACCCCCGACCGCATGTTCGCCTTTGCCAGGGGCGCCAAGGCGGCCGGCTTCAAGGTCATCATCGCCGGCGCCGGCGGAGCAGCGCATCTGCCGGGCATGACCGCGTCGCTGACGGAATTGCCGGTGTTCGGTGTTCCCATCGAATCCAAGGCGCTGTCCGGCCTAGATTCGCTGTACTCCATGGTCCAGATGCCGGCCGGGGTTCCGGTCGGAACCCTGGCGATCGGCAAGGCCGGCGCCATCAACGCCGCGCTGCTCGCTGCCAGCGTGCTCGCGCTGAACGATCCGGCGCTGTCGGACAGACTGCTCGCGTGGCGCAAGCAGCAGACCGAGGCGGTGGGCGAGCGCCCGGAGGGCTCTGCGTGACCGTCTCAGGTCAGGTGAAGCTGAAGCCCGGCGACACCATCGGAATTCTCGGTGGCGGGCAATTGGGCCGGATGCTGGCACTGGCGGCGGCGCGGCTCGGCCTCAGATGCCAGGTGTTTTCGCCGGACCCGGATTCGCCGGCGTTCGACGTGGTACTCAACGCGACCTGCGCGGAATATGCCGATGTCGAGGCGCTCGAACTGTTCGCCAATGATGTCGACGTCATCACCTACGAATTCGAGAACGTCCCGGCGGCCTGCGCGATGATCCTGGCGGCGCGGCGTCCGGTGCTTCCTGACCGGAAAATCCTGGAAACCACCCAGGACCGCCTTGCTGAGAAGGACTTCGTCAGGAAGCTCGGGATCGGTACGGCCGAATACGCCGACGTCTCGTCGGCTGCGGCGCTGCGGGCCGCGCTCGCGACAATCGGACTGCCCGCCGTGCTCAAGACCCGCCGCTTCGGCTATGACGGCAAGGGCCAGGCCATCATCCGCCAGGACGACGATCCCGACCGGATCTGGGAGGAGCTCGGCACCAAATCCGCGATCCTTGAGGCCTTCATTCCGTTCGAGCGCGAAATCTCGGTCATCGCGGCGCGCAGCGCTGAAGGCGAGGTCGAGTGCTTCGACGTCACCGAGAACGAGCACAGCGACCACATTCTGAAAACCTCGCGCGCGCCGGCGGCGATCTCCGACACGCTGGCGGCGCAGGCACGCGACGTCGCAGGGAAGATCGCGAATGCCCTGAACTATGTCGGCGTGCTCGCGGTCGAGCTATTCGTGGTGCAGGGCGATGGCGGCCCGAGGATCCTGGTCAACGAGATCGCGCCGCGGGTGCATAATTCCGGGCACTGGACGCTGGACGGCGCGTCGATCTCGCAGTTCGAGCAGCACATCCGCGCCATTGCCGGCTGGCCGCTCGGCAAGCCAGTCCGCCACGGCCCGGTCACCATGACCAATCTGATCGGGGACGACATCAAGGACTATGAGCGATGGCTGACCGTCCCGGGCGCGACCGTGCACCTCTATGGCAAGGGCGCGCCGCGGCCCGGCCGCAAGATGGGCCATGTGACCGAGGTCGCGGCCCCGCCGACGAAATCCGCCTGAATGTGACCGAACAAAGTCGACGAGGGCCGCGCGGGGCCCGCAGAATCGCGCGCTCGCCGGTGGACATTCCCGGTTCGATCTGATACATCCGCGCGCTTGTGGGCAACGGACGGTTTTGCGCCGGCTTTTGCCTTACCAGAATTCCAATCAATCCGATCCATTGAAAGAGGATGCCGAGTGCAGGTTCTCGTTCGCGATAACAACGTCGATCAAGCCCTCAAGGCGCTGAAGAAGAAGATGCAGCGCGAGGGGATTTTCCGCGAGATGAAGCTCCGCGGCCATTATGAGAAGCCCTCCGAGAAGAAAGCCCGTGAAAAGGCCGAGGCGGTGCGCCGCGCGCGCAAGCTCGCCCGCAAGAAACTGCAGCGCGAAGGCCTGTTGCCGATGAAGCCGAAGCCGGTGTTCGGCGCAGGTCCGGGAGCCGAGCGCGGCGGCGCCGGCGGCCGTGGCGGTCCAGGGGGCGGTCCGCGTGGTGCGCGCTGATTCCCGCTTTGCCTGAACTGAATCCGATGACGCGGGCCTGGTGCCCGCGTTTTTCGTTTTGACCGATGCATTTTGCCGGGCGACGGACTAACAATGCTGCGCAAGCCCCGTGAGTGGTTCATCGATGGCTGATCGGGCCCGCCGTCCTGTTTGCGGATTTTCGCGTTTCCACCGCGCCGCCGCGCCGCTCGCAGCCGCGATCGCGCTGTGCGGGTGTTCGATCAATCTGGATTCGCTCTCGCCGGCGCCGGATAAGGCACCGGCTGCGAAGGCGACCTCTGAAGTCAGTGTCAGCGAGTCCCAGACCCATACCCGGCAGGGCGAGGCGCTGGCTCGCGCCAAAAAAAACCAGGAGGCGCTGGCCGAATTCGACCAGGCGATCGGGCTCGACCCCAACAACGCGCCGGCGCTGTTCGGTCGCGGCCTGCTTTACCAGGGTGAACAGCAGCATCAACTGGCGATCGACGACTTCACGGCGGCGAACGGTCTCGAGCCGCAACAATCCGGACCGCTGCTCGCGCGCGCGATCAGTTACCTCGCATTGAACAAGGCGAGGGAAGCCGCGGTCGACCTCGACGAAGCCGTGCAAGCCGATCCGCAGAACGAGCAGATCTGGGTCAACCGCGGGCTTGCCTATGAACGCCTCGGCGACAAGACCAAGGCCGCCGCTAGCTATGGCCGCGCGGTCAGCCTTCGGCCCGGGGATGAGGCCGCACGAAGCGGACTGGCGCGCGTCGGCGGCAAGGCCGGCTAGACTGGCGTAACTTCCACCTCAATGGCTTCATCCTTCGAGACGCATCGCTTCGCGCTGCTCCTCTGGATGAGGTCCTGTTCGACCCTCATGGTGAGGAGCGCGCCTTCGCGCGTCTCGAACCATGAGGCCTCGGGAGAAGCAACAATGATTCGAGTGAACCGGAAAACGCTTTAGCCAGCTTGGCGCCGATACCGGCTATTGCGGCAGGACCGCGTGAAACACCGATTTCGCCGCCGACAACATGTCGTCGGCAACCGTGCGTCGGCGCGCGGCCGGCGCCTCGGCATCGGCACGCAGATCGAGCGGCCGGGCGTCCGGAATATCGGCCGGTGGCGTCGGGCGCCGCGGATCGCCGGCAGTTGCAGCCGCCGCATAAGGCGGCGTCGCCGGCACCGATCCGGTCATCGAATCGAAGGTCTCGCCGGCTGGGGAGGAAACCATCACCGGCGGCGGAAGCGGCCGAACCGGCGGCGCCGAGACAACGCGCGGCGCCTCAACCGGGGGCACGGAACTGTTACGTGGCGGCTCCGGCGCGCGCGCCGCCTCCTGCGGACGCGGCGAACCTTCGTTCAGGCCACGCAGGCGCTCGATCGCGGCGCGGGCCAGATCGTTGGCATCGCGATGCTCGTCCGGGGCGATGGCGGCCTCGACCGTAGGCGCCGAGGCTGGCGCCGCGACGACCGGCGCCACGGCAGGCTGGACCGGGGTTACGACGGGCTTCGCCGCGGTCTTTTCACGCAGCGCAGGCGGGTGTCGACGCACCTCTAGCGGAAGGCTAGCCGTTTCCGCCGGCTTCTGCTCGGACTTCTCGGCGGGCTTTTCTGCTGCTTTTTCGGGGGCGGCTTTTTCAGCGGCAGATTTTTCCAGGATCGATTTTTCGGAGATGCCCCTGGCCCGGACGCCCGCCGCCGGAATATTGGCGACGTCGGTCGAAACCCCGGCGGGCGTTGCATCGTTCTTGCCGCCGGCCTTCCTGGCATCGGCGGACGATACCGCGGCCGGCGCGACGGTTGCGGGCTTGCTGGCGATGTAATGGTTAACGATGTAGGCCCCGATGATGGTCGCTACCACCGACGGCAGGATGTCCGAGGCAAATTTCGATAGGTATTTCAGCATGTCCACCACTCCCCGGCAGTTGATGCTGGAACTTTGAGGCGCATTAAGGGATCAACTGCGACGGATCGATGGCAATTCGGTAAACGGAATTTACGGTTTCAATTCCACTTCGAGGAACACGATTTCGGCCGCGGTCTCGTTGAGCACGTCGTGTTCGACCCCCGCCTTGCGAAAATAGGATTTGCCGACCCCAAGTTGCGCCTTGGAGCGTTCCCCATTGGGCGCCACGATGGTCATTTCACCCGATGTCACGGGAACGATCACATAGTCCATCTGATGAACGTGATGGCCGGTGGCGCTGCCCGGCGCCAGCCGCCACTCGGTAACCCGGACCTCCGGCGTATCCACCTGAACGTTCGACCTCGCGCTAATCATGGCCACCATTCTCCCGCCTCGTGTTCCATCACGGCACGAACACCATCAGGACAAATACCGCAAATACCACCAGATGGACCAGCCCGAACAGGATGTTGGTACGGCCGGTGCCGAAGGTCAGCATGCTCAGGATGAACGTCAGCAGCAGCAGCAACATATCCCGGTGGTCGAGACCGAGAACGAGGGTCTTCTCCAGGGTGTAGGCTGCGACCGCGACCGCCGGAATCGTCAGCCCGATGGTCGCGAGCGACGATCCCAGCGCCAGATTGATGCTCTTCTGCAGATCGTTGCCGCGCGCCGCCGCAACCGCCGCGACGCTTTCCGGCAGCAGAATCAGCAGCGCCACCACAATGCCGGCAAAGGCCGGGGGCGCGCCGATGATGGCGGCGACGGCGTCGACCACCAGCGAGAATTTCTTCGCCAGCAGCACCACCGCCAACAGCGAGACCAGCAACAACCCGACGCTCAGCATCAGCCTGCGATTGGAAGCCGGCGGAGCGTGATCGTCGGCGCCGGCGGCTTCGCGAACGAAATAGTCCCGGTGCCGAATGGTCTGGGTATAGAGAAAGACGCCGTACAGGGCGATGGTCACGACGCTGACGAAACCAAGCTGGGCCGCCGAGTAGAACGGTCCCGGCGTCGTCAGCGTGTAGTTCGGCAGTATCAGCGTAATCGTCGCGAACACCGCCAGTACCGACAGGTAAACATTGGCGCCGGAAACCTGAAAGTCCTGCTCGCGGTAACGCAGGCCGCCGACCAGAATGCAGATGCCGACCAGACCGTTGCAAACGATCATCACCACCGCGAACACGGTATCGCGGGCGAGCGTGGGCGCGGCCGTGTCGCCGAGCATGATGGTTGCGATCAGCGCCACCTCGATGATGGTGACGGCGAGCGTCAGCAGCAGCGTGCCGAAGGGTTCGCCGATCCGCTCGGCAATCGCTTCCGCATGGTGCACGGCCGCGAACACCGTGCCGAACAGGATCACCAGCAACCCCGCCGCAAACAGCAGTCCCGCGGCCGATGGCGCGAAGCTGTAGCCGGTCGCGGTGACGACCGCGAACAGCAGGATCGCCAGCGCCGGGAACACCCAGGCCGATCGC
>JBDTKD010000168.1:0-5008 GCA_039935515.1 Bradyrhizobium sp. | reverse complement strand
TTGGCCTGCCGCGCCTTGGGCGAAGCCGCGATCCATTCCTGCTCGCGCGCCAGCGTGCGCTGATGCGCCGCATCTTCGCGGCCTTCCTGCTCGAGACGCTTCTGCTTCTGCACCAGCCAGGAGGAGTAATTGCCCTCATAGGGGATGCCCCGGCCGCGGTCGAGTTCGAGAATCCAGCCGGTGACGTTGTCGAGAAAGTAGCGGTCGTGGGTGACGATCAGGATCGCGCCGGGATAGTTGCGCAGATGGCCCTCGAGCCATGACACCGACTCGGCGTCGAGATGGTTGGTCGGCTCGTCGAGCAGCAGGAGATCGGGCTGGTCGAGCAGCAGCCGGCACAGCGCGACGCGGCGCCGTTCGCCGCCGGAGAGCCTGGTGACATCGGCATCATCGGGGGGGCAGCGCAGCGCGTCCATCGCCTGATCGACCTTGCTGTCGAGATCCCACAGGCCCGCGGCTTCGATCTGGTCCTGCAGTTTCGTCATCTCGTCGGCGGTCTCGTCGGAATAATTCACCGCCAGTTCGTTGTAGCGGTCGAGGATCGCCTTCTGCTTGGCGACGCCCAGCATGACGTTCTCGCGGACGGTCAGTTTGGCGTCGAGCTGGGGTTCCTGTTCGAGGTAGCCGACCCGCGCGCCCTCGGCGACCCAGGCTTCGCCATTAAATTCCTTGTCGAGGCCGGCCATGATCCGCAGCAGCGTCGACTTGCCGGAGCCGTTGACGCCGAGCACGCCGATCTTGGCGTCGGGGTAAAACGACAAATGGACGTTATCCAGCACCTTGCGGTTGCCCGGATAGGTCTTGGACAGACCCTGCATGAAATAGACGAACTGCCGGGCCATCGCGATCCCTGAAACCGATGCATTTATGGAAATTTGCTGACCGCTGATGTAGCGGCGCCGCCCCCAAAGGGCAACCGCGGGCCGGCGTTTTCCGCCGATTCACCACGGGTGATTACCGGGCAGATACCATGTGCGCGACGGGTCGCGACAATTGAAACCTAGTTTTAATGAATCGGGCAAAAGCTGCCGATCAGCGCCTGCAAAGGGCGCACGCGAAACAGCAGGGCCGTGCCATGGCAACCGTCACTTCAGCCTCCCTCTCCCCCCAGGAAGACGACCGCGACCACGAAAACGGCCTGCTCGGCGAGTTCAGGGCGTTCTGGCGGCAGTTCTTCGTCAGGGCATTCGACCCCTATCGGCCGGAGCTTCACTACATGCGCGGACCGGGCCCCGCCTGCCGCGCCAAACAGCGGGCGCTGTCGCCCGCGGTCCAATCGATGGTCGTCGAAATCCGGGCCGCCAAGGCGCTCAAATCGACCGCGCCCCTGTAGCTGCCGGTGCATTGAGGCCGCGGGCGCGCTTGCGCGGCCGCGGATTGCGCGCAACCATGGTGTTTCCGGACGGTGCGTTTCCCGCCGTCCTTTTCGCCATGATGGGTCTCCCCGATGACGCTGCTGCGCTGTGCAATTCTCGATGACTACATGAATCTGGCTTTGACGATCGCTGACTGGTCGAAAATCGGCGATCGCGTCGACGTCACGGCATTCAACGAGCCGTTTGCCTCCCCGGAGGCGGCGGCCCGCGCGCTCAAGGACTTCGAGATCGTCTGCGCCATGCGCGAGCGGACGCCGTTTCCACGCCCGCTGTTTGCGGCCTTGCCGAAGCTGAAGCTGCTGATCACCTCGGGCATGCGCAATGCCGCCATCGACCTGGAAGCCGCCAGGGAACGCGGGATCGTCGTGTGCGGGACGCAATTTGGCCGCGATCCCACCGCGCCGCTGACGATGGGCCTGATCCTGGAATTGACCCGCAATATCGGTCGCGAGAACGCGCGGATGCACGCCGGCGAACCCTTGCAGAAATTCGTCGGCATCGAGATCGAGGGCCGGACGCTCGGCGTCGTCGGCCTCGGCAAGCTCGGAAGCAAGGTGTCGGGGCTGGCGAAGGCGTTCGGAATGAACGTGATCGCATGGAGCCCCAACCTGACGCCGGAACGATGCCAGGAAGTCGGCGTCGGCTATGCCAGCAAGCAAGAACTGTTCGCAACCGCCGACATCATCACGGTCCATATGGTGCTGAGCCAGCGTTCGCGTGGACTGGTCGGCCGCGAGGATCTGGCGCGGATGAAGCCGACCGGCTATCTCGTCAACACCGCGCGCGGGCCGATCGTCGACGAAACCGCGCTGCTGGAAACCTTGCAGGCGCGCCAGATCGCCGGCGCCGCGATCGATGTGTTCTCGGTCGAGCCGCTGCCGGTCGACCATCCGTTCCGCAAGCTCGACAACATCGTCCTGACGCCGCATCTCGGCTACGTCACCGAGGAAAGCTTTCGCAATCACTACCGCCAGATGATCGAGGGCATCGACGCCTGGCTCAAGGGCGAGCCGCTGCGGCGGCTGGCATGACAGCAACGCTCTCGTCCATTATTCATTGAACTCGCATCATGACAGCGTATCCCGGGCCTCGTGGTTCGAGACGGCGCTTCGCGCCTCCTCACCATGAGGGTCTGATATGAGACCTCATCCTGAGGAGCCGCGAAGCGGCGTCTCGAAGGATGAAGCCGTTGAGGTGGAAATTGCGCTAGCTGCTAGCAGCTAGCTAACGCACCGTTACCGGCGCGGGCAGCGGCGGCACCACGGTGGGCTGCATGCCAGGAACGCTCGACACCTGCGCGGGCTGCGGGCCGGCGCTCGGTCCCGGCACCGGCTGCGACGAGGCGATCGCCGCCGGCGGCGGACCGCCCGGAAGCACCACCACGCGGGTGCCGACCTTGACGCGCTCGAACAGGTCGGTGACATCCTCGTTCAGCATCCCGATGCACCCCGAGGAGACGAATTTGCCAATCGTCGAGGGCTGATTGGTGCCGTGGATCCGATAGACGGTAGAACCGAGATACATCGCCCGCGCGCCCAGCGGATTACCGGGGCCGCCGGCCATGAAGCGCGGCAAATAAGGCTGCCGTTCGATCATCTCCGGCGGCGGATGCCAATCCGGCCACTCCGTCTTGCGGGTGATCTTCTGCACGCCGGTCCAGGTAAAGCCGTCACGACCGACGCGGACCCCGTAGCGGATCGCGCGCCCGTTACCCAGCACGTAGTAAAGATAGGTGTTCGGGGTGTCGACGACCAACGTTCCCGCCGGCTCCTTGGTAACGAACGGCACTTCCTGCCGGCGCAGGTTCGGCGCGAGCTTGGCTGAGCCGGTCTCCGGCTGTTCTTCCGGCGGCAGCGCAGCGATTGTCATTGGCTTGCCGTCGGGTCCCGTGGGCTCGACCGATCCCGTGACCGCGCCGGGAGCGCCGACCGCTTCGGGCGGTCGCAAGCCGTTATCGGCCGGAGCGCGATAATCGCCATTGCCACGATCCGAATAGATTACCTGCGGCGGTCCATCGGGCCGGCCGTAACGGGGATCGTCCGGCGACAGGATCGGGCCGGTCGGTGCCGCGCGGTTGGAATAGACCGCAGGGGCGCCGTCGGGGCGGCCATAGCGCGGATCGTCAGGCGAAAGGATCGGACCGGTCGGCGCGGCGCGGTCGGAATAAACCGGCGGAGCGCCGGCGGGGCGGCCGTAGCGCGGATCATCGGGCGAGAGCACCGGACCGGGCGGCGGCAGCGCGGTCGAGGACTGCGCGTTGGGCGCATCTTCATCGTCGACCGAATCATAATCCGGTACGCCCGGAGCGCGACGATAATCACCACTGGGCGGATACGGCGAATAGGCCGCGCCGGGTGAGGTGGGGTAACCTTGGGCATGGGCGAGCGAAGTTCCAGCCGCAACAGCCGCCACGGCAGCGGAAACCATCAGAATTCGTGTGATCATCATCGCTCTTGTATAGACCCCAAGCCGGCACCGGATCGTTAACGGCTGATGACCGAAGATCGCGGCGCATTCAAGACAAAAACGTCAAACCCGGCCCGATCAGGGCAATTTGTGATGGGTTGTGAGCCGGCGTGGCAATGAAGCACCACCATCCGGTAAATCTTGATCGGAAGGTGCGCCTGCGTTTAAGCGGGCGATTTTTTAGCGAACGCGCGCGGATTGCTTGCGGTATCCTCAAACCAGCCTGATTCGCGATGCGCTGGCGGTGTCCGCCGCGCCACGAGCGCGGCCCATTTTGTAATCACCGCGTCCCGATGGCTCGAAGGCCTTCGCCGAACCCCTGCGAAGGCGGAACTCGCTGCTCCATGCTCCCCGGATTCCGTTTTCTGTTTGCCGCAATCGTCCTGTCGATGTCGGTCCTGGTCTTCGGACTTGGCGCGGCAACCCTGTTCCGCGCCGCTCACCAGGAGTTCGCCAGCACGCCGTCCTGGCGTGCTGCTCCCGAAACGATGTTTGCCCAGCAGCCGGAAGTGGGGCAGACGCTGGCCATGCTGCGCGTCGACGCGCCACCGGCGAAGGAGCAGAAGGCGGCAACGGATGCTGCGCCGGTCGTGACGGCTGTGCAGCAACCGGCACCGGACACGACCCCCGTCGCCGCCCCTGCTGAACCAAAGGTGGCGGACCTCGCCGCTGGGGCGCCGCCGGAGCAGCCAACCCCAGACACCCCTCCGGCCACATTGGTGAGCGTGGAGCCAACGGCGGCCGCGCCGGCGCCGCCGGATGCGGCTCCTGCACCGAAGCCGGAGACGGCCTCCATCCCAAAACCGGTAGAGACGGCTTCGGCGCCGAAGCCGGAAAATGCACCGCCGCCGCAGACCGCCAGCGCTGACATCGCCGCCGCGCAACCTCCGGCGCCGGGCGAGCCAGCGCCAGCCGAGCGCGCCGCGCCGGCAGCGCCAGATCCGGTCAAGGTCACGACGACCGAACCCGCCGCACCGCCCGAGGCAAAGCTCGCCGCCACCGAGCAAGCCTCAGCGCCGGTGGACGCAACGGCCCCGACGACGCCTGAATCGGCGGTCGCCGCCTCCGAACCGGCGAGCCCACCTGCCGCGGCGATTACCGCGAGTGCCTCGACCACGACGGCCATGCTGGCCGCCCCACCGATGCCCCAACCGCGGCCCGCAAAG
>JBDTKD010000167.1:0-4885 GCA_039935515.1 Bradyrhizobium sp. | reverse complement strand
CAGGTCAGGCACCTCGCCGAAGATGATGAAGCCGAGCAAGCTCACCCACAGCAATTGGGTATAGGAAAACGGCGCCAGCACCGAAGCGTCGGCATAACGGAATGCCAGCACGACGATCCACTGCCCCGCGGTCGACGCGACGCCGATGAGAATTCCAAAGCCAATGTCGTGCCAGCTCGGCGCGACCCAGACGAAGGGGACCAGCGCCGACAGGATGCAAAGGCCCGCGATCGACGAATAGGTCATGGTGGTGATGGCGCGCTCGGTCCCGCTCATGATCCGGGTCATGATCAGGGTTGCGGCCCACGCCAGCGCCGAAACCAGCGGGAAAACCGCGGCGGGATGAAACGCGCTCGAGCCCGGCCGCAGAATGATGAGGACGCCGGCCAGGCCGACGGCGGTCGCGAGCCAGCGCCGCAGGCCGACGCTCTCGCCGAGGAAGAAGATCGACAGCGCGGTGACGAACAGCGGCGAAACGAAACCGGTGGCGGAGGCTTCCGCAATCGGGAGAAAGCGCAGGCCCGAGATGAAGAACAGCGACGACCCCAGCAATGCGACGCCGCGCATCGCCTGCAAACCGGGGCGGCGAGACTGCAGCGCGTAAAGCGGCGAGCCGGGCAGCATCGCGGGGCCCATGATGAGCGCGAACACCAGGAAGCGAAGCCAGGCGATCTCAACCGAGGGCAGCGTCGCCGACAGATATTTCGCGGTGACATCCGAAGTCCCGAGAAACACCGTCGAGGCGAGGATCAGCGCGATGCCGCGGAACGGCCGGTCAGCGCGTGCAGGAGCGGTAGGTGCGGCCGGCTTGTTGTCGGGCAAAAGCGATGCTGCTCTGTCCAGCCTGGCGGTTGCGGCAGAAGGCGGGTTCAAGGGCGAACTCAGGCGCGGAGGTGATCGAATCGGGCGAAGCCGCAAAAGACGATATTTGCGTATCCGGGGCAAGGTCCGAAAACAGGAGGCCGATATGCACGCGCGGGAAGCCCGCGGCTGTCCGCTACAGCATCGGCAGGCCGCCCGGTTTCGGCCCGCGCGGAAATGCCGCGTCCAGCAACGCGATCTCGCTTTCGTTCAGAGTGAGTTTTCCCGCAGCCGCGTTGTCGGCGGCGTGTTCCGGCGTCGAGGCTTTTGGAATTGCAAACACCGACGGCCCGCGCGTCAGAAAACTCAGGGCGACCTGACGCGGCGAGGCGCCCTGGCTATCGGCGACCGCTTGCAACGTCTGCCCCGCTTTGCTGCGCGGCGACGGGAAATCGCTGTGGCCGAACGGCGAATAGGCGACCACCGCGACACCGTGACGCTGGCACCACGGCAGCACCGCATGTTCGATGGCGCGCTCCTGCAGATGATAAAGCACCTGGTTGCAGGCGATCCTGCCCTTGCCGGCAACGGCCAGCATCTCGTCAAGGTCATCGGTGTCGAAATTGCTCACGCCCCAACTGCGGATTTTGCCGCTATCGAGCAATTGCTCGAACGCGGCGACGGTCTCCTGCAACGGATAGGAGCCGCGCCAGTGCAAGAGATAGCAATCGAGCCGGTCGGTCTTCAGCCGCGCCAGCGAACGCTCGCATGCGGTGATCGTACCACGCCGCGAGGCGTTGCTCGGCAGCACCTTCGAAACCAGAAAAACATTGTCGCGCCGTCCGCCGATCGCCTCGGCGACCACGGGTTCGGCGTCGCCATACATCTCCGCGGTGTCGATGTGGGTCATGCCGAGATCGATGCCACGGCGCAGAGCCGCAACCGCGGTCCTGCGGTCGCCGCGATCGATATTCCAGGTGCCCTGCCCGATCACCGGCACTGGCGCGCCGCTTGAGCCGAATTTCTGCTGTTTCAAATTGATCACCTGTTGTAACTGGATTGCTTCGTCGCGGAGTTTATCATCGGGCCCGCCGAAGGCGGGACCCGTTGGCTCCTCGCAATGACGAGTCCGTCACGAATCCAGCACGCTGATGTCGGCGACCAGCACGGTCCCGGTGACCGACTCGGTGATGTAGAGCCGGTCGCTGTTGCTGCCGCCGATGGCGACGTTGGTGCAGCTAGCTCCCGCGCAGGATTTGATCCGCGCCAACCATTCGCCGTTCGGCGCAAACACGAAGACGTGGCCGAGCGAGGCGTGCGCCACGAACAGGCGTCCTCGGTCGGCTGACCCGGCCGGTTGGCATCGGCCCAGTCGGTGCGCACGCCCTTGCGCCTGAACTGATCGGGCATCGCCGAAAATACTGCGGTGCCGATCAGCCGCGGTGGCCCGTCCAGATACATCATCGCCCGGCTTTACCTGTAAATCGCGCCAGCACGAACTGCTCAAGCTTCGTGCCAAGCCGCGAGAACGCGAAAAGGAAATGAATTACATGATGTTAAAAAATATACCGGATGTCATTCGAGAGCCGCGGACCGCATCGAAAATTGGCGATTCGCTCAATTCGTGTGCGCCGCACAACAAATATGCAAGCGCTGTCGATTGTATGCATCAGGCGGGTTCGGCCGCCGCCATCATTGGCTTTGGCGCGGTGCCGGCACCAGGCTTGATGCGGAAATCATAGGTCATCAAATGCCAGGGTTCGCTGGCCGGTTTGCCATCCGGCATCACCGCGTCGGTGCGCTTCTCGATCTCGGCGATCAGATCGTCCTTGACGCCGAACACCACGTCGGAATCGAGGTATTTGTCACCGCCGATGAAGACGTGGGTGATCAGCGGCTCGTAGCCCGCTGCATTGACCAGGAAATGCACATGGGCGGGCCGCATCGGATGCCGCCGGGTCTGCAGGATCATCTCGCCCACCGGACCGTCGGTCGGTATAGGATAGCTGCACGGCAGGATGGTACGGAAGAAAAACCGGCCGTCGGCGTCGGTGATGAAACGCGCCCGCGACGACGGACCTTCGGCCTCGTAAGACCGCTTCTGCGAATCGTAGAAGCCGTCGTCGTCGGCGTGCCAGACGTCCACCGGCACTCCCGCCAGCGGCCTGCCCTTGAGGTCGGTGACGCGGCTCCGCACGAACATGCGTTCGCCTGGCAGCCTGGACGAAATATCGGTGCCGTGCGGCATCGGCTTGTGCTCGCCGACATAGAACGGGCCGAGCACGGTCGTCTCGGTGGCGCCATCGCGCTGGCGATGGTTGACCGCATCGACCAGCATCGAAACCCCGAGCACGTCCGACAGCAGGATGAATTCCTGCCGGGTCGGGGTACATTTCTGCCCGACGCGGGTCAGAAAATCGATCGCATATCCCCATTCGTCGAAGCTGAGATCGGTTTTGCGGACAAAATCGTGCAGCGATTTCACCAGCTCTTCCATCAGGAATTTGACCCGCAGGTCGGGCGTCTCCTCAAAACTGCGGACGACGGCGGCGGTGAGTTCGGTGTCGTTGAATTGTGGCATTGGTCCATCCTGCGGGTATGCGAAGCCTGCGCAACCCTACATCAGCCGGCCGGCCGGGGTAAGCAGGCCGGGATTGGAACACGGGGTGCTTTTCGGCTATCAAGACCATCCGCGACCGCCCGGAGATCAGTTCCCATGCTAGCCCCGACCCCCGCCTCGCCCGAATCCGCGGGCATGTCCCAAGCGGCTTTCGACCGCATCGAAGCCCATTTAAGGCGCCGCTACGTCGAAGCCGGCCGCTTTCCGGGAACGCAACTGCTGGTCTATCGGCGCGGCAAGGTCGTCCACAGCGCGGTGCAGGGTTTTGCCGACGTCGAACGCAAGGCACCGATGAAGGACGACACGATTTTTCGCATCTATTCGATGACCAAGCCGATCACCAGCGTGGCCTTCATGATGCTGTTCGAGGAAGGCCGCATCGCGCTCGACGAGCCGGTCCACAAGTACATCCCGGAGTGGAGCAACCTCGGGGTGTTCCTGGCCGGAACGGCGCCGGCATTCCTGACCCGGCCGCCGTCGCGGCCGATGCTGATCGTCGACCTGTTGCGGCACACTTCCGGCCTGACCTATGGCTTCCAGCAGCGATCCAATGTCGATGCCGCCTACCGCGAGAAGAAGATCGGCGAAGTCGAGAAGGCCGGCACGCTGCAGTCGATGATCGAGGATCTCGCGAAAATTCCGCTGGAATTCTCGCCCGGCGAAGCCTGGAACTATTCCGTCGCAACCGACGTGATCGGCTATCTCGTCGGCAAGATCAGCGGCATGCCGTTCGAGCAATTCCTCAAGCAGCGCATCTTCTATCCGCTCGGCATGAACGACACCGACTTTTTCGTGCCGGCCGACAAGGCGCACCGCTTTGCCGCCTGCTACTCGGCCGACCCGCAAGGCGGCATGACCTTTCACGCGACCGACCGCAAAGGCGGCATGACGCTGCAGGACGACCCGACCACGAGTTCGTTCCTCGCGCCGCCGGCGCTCGTGTCGGGCGGCGGCGGTCTGTGCTCCACCGCAGCTGACTATCTCACCTTCTGCCGTGCGCTGCTCAATGGCGGCGAACTCGGCGGTATCAGGCTGATCGGTCCGAAGACACTGGCGCTGATGACATCGAATCATCTTCCGGGCGGCCGCGACCTGCCGGAAATGTCGAGGTCGCTGTTCAGCGAGGCAACCTATAACGGCATCGGCTTCGGCCTCGGCTTCTCCGTCACCATGGATCCGGCGCGCACGTTGCTTCCGGGCAGCGCCGGCGAATACGCCTGGGGCGGCGCGGCAACGACCTCGTTCTGGATCGATCCCGCGGAGGAACTGATCGCCATCTTCATGACCCAGGTGCTGCCGTCGAGCGCCTATCCATTGCGTCGCGAACTGCGCACCATGGTCTACGCCGCAATCACCGACAGCAATCTCTGAAGCGGTTTCCGGTTCGCTCGAATCGCTGTTGCGTCTCCCGAGGCCTCATGTTCGAGACGCGCGAAGGCGCGCTCCTCACCATGAGGGTCTCGG